>JAFVTX010000022.1 GCA_017503015.1 Fibrobacter sp.
ATCATTGACGGAAATGCTAACGACGAAAATGGTACGGCTTCCTTTGCTATCAACGCCTCCACGGGCAAGATTTCTGTTAAGGGAAAGTTAGATTTTGAACGTATTGAGAGGTATCCTCTTAAGGTGCGGGTTTCTGATGATGGAGGTCTTTACAAAGACATTATTGTTGTCGTAAATATCTTGGATGAAAACGAACCCCCTGTAGCAGTCAATTGCACGGGCTCGGTGAAAGAAAATTCCCTCATCAATACCTATACAAACTGTCATATTGCGGCTAATGACCCGGAAAACACGACCCTAAAGTACGAGATTACAGGTGGTGAAGGCAAGGAACTTTTCCGGATTGATAACCAAGGGGATATTTGGACTGATGGTGCCATAGACTACGAATCCCTGCCGGCTGGTGCAAAGTACTATACGTTGACTGTTACGGTCAAGGATAAAAACGGAGCGTCCGGCTACAAGTCGACAACAGCGACGGCTACGATTACTGTTACCGACGTGAACGAACCGCCTGCTGCTCCTGCCGATACCTGCTGGATAAAGGAAAATACCAAGACCCCGTTCTACAAGAAGGATGGGACTACCACCAAGACTTGTTCCGTGGCAGGCTCTGACCCAGAGGGCAAGTCCTTGACTTATTCCATAACTGCGGGTAACACGAATACGACATTTGCGGTCAATTCATCTTCTGGTGTGATTACGGCAAGCAAGGCCCCTGACTTTGAAACTACGCCGGAGTTCCCCCTGGTTATTGAAGTCTCTGATGGTGTAAATGAACCCGTCAAGACCCTGGCCCTTATCAAGGTTATTGATGTGAACGAGGCTCCCACGGCCAAGAATACCTCTTGTACGATTGCCGAAAATTCTCCAATCAACTTGGTAACGCCTTGCTGGATTGAGGCAAGTGACCAGGATGGCGACGCGCTGACCTATAGTATTACCAGCGCGACACAGAATGGTGCGGACTATTTCAGGGTTGATGAGCACGGCAATATCGTGGTGAAGGCTCTCATTGACTACGATGCCCTAAGTTCTGATAAGTTCTTTGTCCTTACGGTTACGGTTTCCGATGGCCGTGGCAAGACGAAAACGGCCACAGCCACGGTGAATATCACCGATGAAAATGAGGCCCCTTCCGTTACCCAGGATACCTGCTGGATAAAGGAAAATACCAAGACCCCGTTCTATCAGAAGAACAAGACCACCACCAAGACTTGTAAAGTTACCGGCACAGATCCGGAAGGCAAGACCTTGAGCTATTCCATTTCGGCGGGTAATGCGAATTCAACATTTGCGGTCAGTTCTTCTGGCGAGATTACGGCCAGCAAGGCTCCTAATTTTGAAGATGTCTCTGACTACACTCTGGTCATTGATGTCTCCGATGGGACGAATACGACCAAGACGGCTGTTTTGGTCCATGTCATTGACGTAAACGAACGGCCTACGGCAGTGGTGGAGACCAATCCGTCTGAGGTCCAGGAGAATTCTTCTGTCAATACTTATGTGACTTGGGTAAACGCATCCGATATTGAAGATGGCCTGAAACTGACATATAGTATTGTTGCCGGCAACGAAAATGGGGCCTTTACCATAAAGTCTTCTGGAGTTGGCCAAAACGATGACGGCGAAATCCGCGTGGCTAAGGATATCATAGACTTTGAAACCAAGTCCTCTTACTCGCTAACAATTCTTGTGTGCGACCAGGGAACTCCTGGCACAGCTGCCGATACCCTGTGTGTTGATGTGGTTGCGAACATCACGGTGAAGGACGGCAATGAGAAGCCCACAATCACGGGAATTCCCGACCAGGTCATTGACGAACATACTCCGGTGGGAACTCCGGTGGGAACGGTTACGGGAACAGATCCCGAAGATGGTGACCTGACGTTCAGCTTTGCCGGCGGAAACAATGGTCAGGCATTCGCCATCGACCCGACCACTGGTGTAATTACGGTGGCCAGGGACATTGATTTCGAAGCACTGACCGATACGGTGTTCAAGATAAAGGTTCTTGTTGTAGATAACGGCGGCCTCCGCGATGAGACCTTTGTCAATATTGCCATCCGTGACATCAACGAAGGTGCCGAAATCGACGACGCCACTATGACCGTGGCCGAAAACCAGCCCAAGGGGACTCCGGTTGGAACCTTGGAACTTTATGACCAGGATACAAAGAACGAGAACCGCCAGAATAAATTCCAGGCTATCGGTGGTGACAAGGATTTGTTTACCATTGATGCGACTACAGGTGAGATAAAGACCAACGCTGTATTCGATTACGAAGCCAAGACTTCTTACAGCTTAGTGGTACGTGTCTACGACCAGGACGGCAATGCCGACACGGCTACGGTTAAAATCAATATCGCCGACGTGAAGGAATCCTCAAACATTGTGGTGACTTACGCCGAAACGGGTAGTGGAGCCTGGAGCCAGACCAATCCGGTGGGAACCCTGTATATCAACGAGAACAGCATGCTTCTCCAGTGGACTGCCGATGGCAAGCCTATGCCCGACACCCTGCTGGAAAATCTCCACGAAGGTTACAATGTGGTGACGCTGACCTACACGGACCCCACCAAGAACAAGGGTGTCACGGAAACCGTGGGTATCTTTGTCAGCACTCGTACTCCCGAAGTGACGGTGACCACCTCTGCCAACCACGACAATTCTGCAAGCATTTACACCCTGGTGGAAACTCCTGCCGAAGGCGATACCTCCGTATACGTGAACAAGAAGAACAACGACATCGTGATTACGATTAGGGAACCGGTCATCGACGAGACCTATTCGGATTCTTCTTGCAACTACGAAAGCCATACCTTTACGGTGAATACGGAACTGGAACCGGTGACCATCCCGTCCAATACCTACAGTGTCATGGACAAGATTGCTGCCGCCGGCCCTGTGCTCAGCGACAATCCTGCTTCCGAGGTGACCTATTCCCAGTACAACAAGGACCAGGTCAAGGTCTCTTACACAGAAAAGGTTGCCGGCGTGGATGTGACGATTTCGTACGTGACGGACAAGGACGGCAACGTGGAAAAGATTCCGGTGATTGGCGCCAATGGAAAGATTGATTCCATCGAGGTCATTACGGTGTCTTACCAGGTGAACATGGGCGGCAAGGCGGTGAACGTTTCTTACGTGGCCGATGCCATTACGGGTCAGCCCCTGAAGACCACCACGGTGAACAACACTGCTTCCAGCAGCGGCACTGCGTCCAATGCGGGGAATTCTGGTTCCAATGGTGGATCAGGTAATGGCAAGCCCGGCTCTAATGGTGGCAACGGCGGTGCAAACGCCGGAGCTAACAACGGCTCTAGCGGTAATGGCGGTTCCGGCAACGCAAATTCCGGTACGGGCAATGCCGCCCCTGTGTACATGTACTCCCTCACCGAAGGCGAGGTCCTTTACTCTGTGACCTACGACTTTACTACCAAGGCCAAGGGCATGGGCGAGACCACCGTGCAGGTAAGCTACACGGTTGACCAGAAGGGCAACGTGACCAAGGACAAGGATGGCAACGTGGGTTATTCGGTGAGCTATACCTATGTGAATGCGATGGGCAACTCTTCGACCCAGTCCGTGTATATCGTTGTGGACCTAATCCCGCCCAAGGTGAAGATTATGTCGCCTGCAAACGACTCCGTGCTCCACTCCAATTCTGTCAATGTGAAATGGTGCGTTGACTTTGGGGACGGTCGCGGTTGCGTTGAACAGGATAGCCTGAACGTTGAGGGCTTGCAGCCTGGCGAAGTGAACGAGATCGTTCGTCTCTATCGCGACAAGGCCGGCAACGAGGCTTCCGATGTGGTGTACGTCATGGCCAAGAACACCAAGGACGTGGATATATCCGTAGAAAAGCCGGTGACATCCATTACCAAGGAAGACGTGGACAAGTACTACGCCGCCAAGGAACCTGAAAAGGGTCAGACCTTTGCCATATCCATTTACAATCCCCAGACCGACAAGGAAATCGAGACCATGGTGGGTGGCGATTTCAAGAACAGGGAAGTTACTTCTGGCGAGGAGGTGTACCCCGGCTTGAAGGGCCATTTGGGTCCGACTCTCGGAATCCAGGCCAAGGTGCCGGTCATCAACTCTGTAGACGGCCTTGCAACGCTTGACGACCTGGTTGGTGCAGACGGCATGATCCTGCTGGATGCGGTGGATGCCGTGGGCAGCAAGAAGGTCTCTGTGGACGAGTTTGTGGCAGAACACTGCAATGCCGATTTCAAGGCGGAGCTGGGTAGCGATATCAGCAAGGCGAACATCTACGACACCAAGATGAGCGCCAAGATTTGGGTTTACACCTCTCTCGGCCAGTTCGTGGATTACTTCAGCTTTACTCAGGAACTGAACGACCCGAGCTATGCAAGCGATGCCGGTGTGCTGACCATGTACTTTGAAATGAAGCCCGACAGGAACGGCGATGTGCATACGGCCAACGGCCGCCTGTATGCTACCGGTGCCTATGTCTACAAGACAGAAATCACCATGAAGAGCAAGTTGCGTTGCGACCTGCCGCCCTTCGACGATGCGACCAACGTGAACAAGATGGACCAGACCAAAAAGGTCAAGGAAGACCTGCTGAAGTCCTTCGGTTACAAGCGGCCCAAGTCCGGCAAGTAGTAGCCCCGGCTGCCAGTCCGGCACGAACAAGACCAAATGAAAAAGCCCTGCAACGCAGGGCTTTTGCCGTTTATACCTGAGACGAGACGCTGGTCTGGATCCTTCGCGCGGTCGCGCTCAGGATGACAACGTTTAAGACCCGAAGCTCACAACTCACAACTCACAACTCACTAACTATTCCTCGTACTTCACTCCGGTGGCGATGAACTTGATTTCGCCGCCCTTGGGGGTAAGCGTCACGAGCTTGGAGTCAAAGCCCTTGCCTTTGAGGTATTCTCCGATGGAATTGATTTTACCTTCGGGACCACTTACCTCTAGCGTAAAGTTGTGCTTGCGCATGAGCATAATAACATCGTTCAGGGCGGTGTAGCTAGAGGCGATAAGCTTGTCGGAGTTCTTGAAGAATTTGATTTCCTTGGCGATAGCGCTCAGGTCCTGCTTGGTGTTGCGGGCGCAACCGCTTTCGTCTACCTTGACTTTTGGGAGCGTTGCTGGGCATTTGTCCAGGTGGTCGGGCACTCCGTCAAAATCGGAGTCCATGATGCAGCCCAGACTGTCTACAACGGCTCCTACCGGGGTTTTGGGACATTGGTCTATGGCATCTGGCACCCCGTCCTTGTCGGTGTCCAACGGACAGCCGTTTTTGTCTACGGGATAATCCTTAGGGGTGTCGGCGCAATTGTCGTGCAGGTCAGAAACGCCATCGCCGTCGGTATCTACGGGGCAGCCGTCCTTGTTGACGGTTTCTCCAAGTTCCGTTCCTGGGCATGAGTCTACTTCGTCGGGGATGCCATCCCGGTCTTCGTCCATAGGGCAGCCGAAGGCGTTGATTTTCCAGCCCTCGGGCGTGTTCGGGCAGGCGTCGTTTTCGTTAAGTACTCCGTCGTGGTCTTCGTCCAGGGGGCAGCCCTTGGCGTCTACGGGGTCGTCTTTGCGGGTGTTCGGGCACTGGTCCGCATTGTCGTCAACTCCGTCGCCGTCGGTGTCCAACTTGCATCCGAACGCATCTACGGCCATGCCGTCAGGAGTGTTGGCACAAGTGTCCTTGTAGTCGGGGACTCCGTCTTTGTCTTGATCCAGCGGACAACCCAGAAAGTCCACTTTTACGCCCAAGGGTGTTCCCGGACAGTCGTCCACGATGTTCAGCACTCCGTCCTGGTCTTCGTCAACAGGGCATCCGCGGCTGTTTACCACCATGTCGCGGGCAGATCCCGGACACATATCCAGTCGGTCGGGCACTCCGTCGCGGTCGGCATCTTTCCAGCTGAAGTCGATGGCCTTGCTTATGCCGATGGTCATAGAAATTTTCGGGGTTCCCGAAACGGTGTAGTGAATGTCTTTTCCTTCATTTTCGCGGGTGACTTGGTGACCGTTGCGCAGTTCTGTTCCCCTGAAATAGTCAAGACCAAGGTCGACGCCTAGGAGCAAATTGAAATCCTGTGGCAGGTGAAGCTTTACTGCAGGCGAAATGCGGAACCCGTCTTTCTCCAGGTGGTTGCTGAATCTGCTTGGACTGATTTTTGTTTCACCTGAAATTTCAAGAATGACGGATATTAATTTGTGTGGAAAAAGATTGAACCCGCTTCCCCATACTACGTACTCTGTACCGAAGTGACCGAAATAGGTATTCCATTGAACAATGTCAAAAAGTTCAAGAGTCAGGAACAGCGTTGTGGCAAAGGACCAACTGCCGTAGGTATAGGCATGGGTTGTTTCGTCTCCATCCTTGATGTTCCAGATGCGTCTGGGGCGGAAACCGGCGTCTTTGGTGCCTGTAGGGGCGAATACCTCAAGGGAGATTGCTGGCTTCAGGGGAAAATCCGTCGGGAGCGATGCCTTGCCGTATATCTGCATGTCGCCCAGCCCCGTAGTCTTGTAGTCCGTCTCCTTGATTTGACCGTCATAGTAGATAGGCTGGTAAATGCCGAACTCGAAATAGTCTAAAGGCGCGTATGAGGCTTGAAGGGCTCCGCCCGATGAGGGAATATTGCTTGGAACTTCGTGTTCCGTGCCTGTGCCGGCGTCCTCGAATCCGTTGATGGCCATGGGGGAGCCGTCGCTCAGGTTCTCGAAATTCCCGGAAAAGAAGAAAAAACCCTGACCTAGGGTGGTGGACGAGGGTACCCTGAAGCCGTCACCGTTGCGAATGGCACCGGTATGCGAAAATGCGTAAGTCGTTGCTAGACAAAGAGTTACGAACAATTTTTTAGCATTCATCGCAAAAAATTTAATTTTTTTTCGCAAAGGTATTGACTTTTTGAAGTTTATGTATACATTTCCACTCGTGGAACCGAATCGAGAGACTAAATCAGGACTCCCTCCTTGGCACAGAAAGGCCCAAAAAGCCTATCGGGTCAATAGGGTCATCATCGTGCTCCAGATAGTGGCGTCTTTGGTGATGAGCGGGGTAATCCTGGTTGGAATCAGTCGTGTCCTGCACTGAGGAGAATTCTATGTTGAACTATGCGTACCATTGCGGCCGTAGGCCGAAGAGTGATTCTTTCGATAATTCCCTTCCTTTCCCCAACGAGGAAATCGAAGAGGAAATCGAGGAGGAGGAAGAAGAACTGGACGAAGAGGTGGATTTCGACCAGCCGTCCTTCAAGCGCGACCAGATCTGGTCCGACTACGCCGAAGACCTGGATTACGACCAGTGATATGCCTTTCTAGGCATATCGTAGTCCTGGGAACTTTTCTTTCGGTTATCCTGCTAGCTGCCTGTGCCCCGGCACAGGCTCCAGTTGCAAACGATGTTCCTTCGGGCGGCCCTGCGGGTAAGCCCGATTCTTTGGTGTATTCCGAAGACGGTCCGGAATCCTTTGCTCAGGTGGCCCTCCGGGAAAAGGTCCACGATTCCCTGGCGGTCCGGCCTTCTTGGACTTATTACCAGTACGCCCTGGAGGCCATGGACAACCAGGAATGGCTCTTGGCCAGGCATTACTTGGACGAATCCCTGCGGCAGTTCATTGCCGAAAAGCACGACACCCTTTACCATAATGTTCCCGAATCCGTTGATTCCATATACCGGGCACAGATGCCGCTCCGCATTGTGGATGCCCTGGACGAGGTTTACCCGAACATTTCAGAAATCGGCGTAGATGCAGGGGTGTTCGAGCAGAACGAAGTGTCTATCGAGGGTGTGGATGCCCTGGACGAAAGCGCTGCGGATAGCGCTGCCTTGCAGGTTATCGAAAACTTCTTGGATACCATAGATGTGGCTCAGTTTACGCTGCCCGTGGTGTTCAACGAAAGGGTGATGCAAGAAATTTTCTACATGAGCGGCGGGGCGCGGTCCTTTACCGAAGGCTCCCTTAACCGCAAGACGGCCTACGACTCGTTAGTTTATTCTAAGCTCGACGAGATGGGCATGCCCCGCGACCTGATTTACCTGGCCCTGGTGGAATCCGGTTTTAAGCTGAAAGCCTATAGCCGCGCCAAGGCCAGCGGCATGTGGCAGTTCATTCCGGAGACGGGCAAACGCTACGGCCTTGCGGTGGACTACTGGGTGGACATGCGCCGCAATCCGGAGATGGCCACCACGGCCGCCCTCAAGTACCTGTCTCGCCTGTACAATGAATTCAACGACTGGCTGTTGGCCATGGCCGCCTACAACTGCGGCGAGGGCCGCGTGCGCCGCCTGGTCAAGGAGAAGATGGCTGATTCTACCTGGGACACCACTCAGGTGGTGACGTATTGGGATCTGGAACTGCCCAAGGAAACCATGCGCTATGTGCCGAGAATCCTGGCCGCTATGGTGATAGGCCATTATCCTGAACAGTACGACATGAAAATCAATCGGCAGTACAGGCCCGACTTTGATACGGTGACGGTTTTTGACTCTTTCCCGCTGGAAGAGGTGGCCAAGGTTTTGAAGGTTCCTGAAGACACCCTGCGGAGCCTGAACATGGAACTGGTCAAGTGGTGCACGCCGCCCAACAGGGATTCTTATTTGCTTCGCCTGCCGGTGGGAACCCGCAGCGCCTTTGTAGACGGCTACGACAAGATGGAAAAGAACAACTTTTCTAGCTGGCACCACCACAAGGTCAAGCGGGGCGAAAGCCTGGGCGTGATTTCGCGACAGTACGGCATTTCGGTGAAGGAACTCCAGCAGGCCAACGACATGAAGGGCACCCGTATTCGTGCGGGGCAGACCCTGCTGATTCCCATCAAGGTCACCCCCAAGAAATCTACGGGCAAGAAACCTGCGAAAGTCAAGACCTATGTGGCCAAGTTGGGCGACAACGTGGCTACGGTGGCTCGGCTCTTTGGCGTGTCTCAAGAAAGCATCCGGGTGTGGAATTCCATGAAAGAGGACCACGTGGTGAATCCGGGGGATACCCTGTTTGTGTCCAAGCCGGAACTGAAACCCGTGGTGCCCCAGGCGAGTTCGGCTCCGAAGCTTGCCAAGGGCGAACGCTACGTGGTGGTCGAGGGCGACACCTACGCCGAAATCGCGAAGAAGTTCGGCGTGCCCGTGGTGATGCTTCTGGAGGCCAACGGCGGCTACAGCCATCGCCTTTCTGTAGGGGATTCCCTGGTGATTCCGGAGTTTACCCAGACCGTGGTGAAGAACGCCCCGAAATCTTCTGAAAAGCAGGCCAAGGCGGACAAGTCTTCTAGCGAAAAGCCATCGGCCAAGCCGGCAAAGACCGCCGATAAGCAGGCGGGCTCGGCTAGCGCAAAGTCGGAAAAGCCTGCCAAGGAGCGGGTTCATGTGGTCAAGAAGGGGGAGGGCCTGTGGGACATTTCCCGCCAGTACGGCGTGACCATCGAGGACATTGTCCGCTGGAATAACCTCAAGGACACCAAAATCCGCATTGGCGACAAGCTCATCATCCGAAAATAATGCAAAAAATCGCTTTTTTTTGAAAAAAATGTGTATTTTCTCGAAAAAAAGTGTAATTTTAGTGACAGAAAACGAAAAAACCATTACGGAGCCCCGAAAATGAACAAAAAAATCCTTGGATTGTGCGCTATGGGCCTGCTGGCAGCAGGCCTTACCGCCTGTAACGATACGATGGACCCCAACGATCCCCAGTCCGTGCGTAAGTACCTGACGAAGCAGAAAATCGCCTTTACGCCGAACCAGTTCGTGTCTTATGCGGTGAACAGCGATACCGCCAAGATGACCTTGTTCTTGCAGGCTTCTATGGAAATTGACGCCGCCGCCGACAACGGCAACAACGCCGTGGCCATCGCCGCCAACAAGGGCAACGTGATGGTGCTGAACTATTTGTTCGACCACGGTGCCAAGGCCAATGTTCGTAACGGCAATGGCGAGCAGGTGATTGACAACGCCGTGATGATGGGCAACAAGGAAGTGGTGACCCTGCTTCTGGCCCAGCTCAAGAAAGAAGGCGTAGATGTGCAGAACCTGGGCACGGCCGTGACCATTGCCGCCAAGACTGGCAAGGTGGACATGTTGGAACTGCTGGCCGACGCTGGCGCCCCTCTCGAGGTCAAGAGCCCTGATGGTTATTATCCGATTCACCTGACGGTGAAGGGCGGTCACTACGACGCCATGATGTTCCTTATCAAGAAGGGCGTAGATGTGAACGTAAAGTGCGGCCAGGGCTACTCCGTGATGGACTGGGCCAAGAACGAAGGCTACACCCGCCTGATCAAGGAACTGAAAAAGGCCGGCGCCAAGAACACTGCCGCCTACACAAAGGAATTCGGAAAGTAATTCCTGTTGATGTTTAAAAGGAAAAGTCCCGCAGAAATGCGGGACTTTTTCGTTGTGTTGAATGGGTGATGCTAAAACCGGCATTGTCATTCCCCGCTTGACGGGGAATCTTTGTGCCGATGATCATAAACCATGACAAGGGGAGGGGTGTTATGCGGTCTCGCCATGCAAACAACCGTCAGCTCCCGGATCGCTACAATCAAGGAGATTTGTTTGGTGGCTAAACGCCATTACTTCCATTTCTGGCTTGATATAGTCTTTCTTTTTGTTTTCCTGATTCATGGTTACTCCTATTTAATTATAACTCTCTTGCCGTTGTGGTAGTAGGTTCCCTTGGTGGTGGGCTTGCCGTTCAGCTTGCGGCCCTGCAGGTCGAACCAGCGGTCCATGCGGATTTCGCCGGTGACGGTGTTCAGGGTGCCACCTCCGATGGACTTGCCCTCGCTATTCACGATGATCACATCCATGGTTTCGGGAAGTTCGAAGGAGGCTTTGCCGATGGCGGATTTGGGCGAAGAATTGCCTTCGTTGTAAACCAGGTAGGCGCGCATAGGCATGGTCCAGGCTCCAGAGCCGACCTTAACGAATTCACCAATCTTAATGCCGTCATTGTTTTGTCCGGCAAAGCCGTAGGCCCGACCGATTAACTGAAGCGAGTCTGCATACTCGATGTAGCGGTATGTTCCACGGAATTCCCAGTTGCCGAAGGTGACACTATGGGATTCCGGTCCTGTGGTGGTGTTCAGGTTGAACTGAGCCTGGTTGAAAGACAGGGTGGGCTGAGATGCTTCCAGTAGGTACGGGGTGTTTGCTGTCAGGTTGTCATTGTCATCAATTTGGGTGACAACAGCGGTTTTCCATTTGCCGTCAACTTTTTCAAAACCTGTAAGCTGGTAGAAGGTTGCGCCGTCCACATTGCCGGCCTTGATGGAGAAGGGCAACATGATGGTGGAATAGGAACCTGTATTGAAAGTGCGTACGAGATTCACCGCGTCAACCTGAATGTCGTTGTCGATAACAGTTTCCACCTTTTCTCGGAAGTTGCCGTTAATGTGGGCGGTGGTGCCTTCTTCGGTCTTGACCACGGTGACGGCGCCGTAATTGGTTTCGCTGTAGTTATAGTAGGGGAGAGCCTTGTCGTCAACAACGTGCCAGGCATAGCCCAGCAGTTTGGCAAGTTCTTCGGCGGTTTTGCCGATGCCGCTTATGCCCTGGTCGGTTCCGAACGCTGTCGAAGTATAGTAACTGTTGGTGACGGTACTCCAACTGCCGAAAGTGTTTGAATATTCCATATGCATGGTGACGCTGGTTGGGTTAAACAGGCTATTCTCTATAGAGAGTGTTGCAGTAGAATTACCTTCGCCGACAAAGCCTCCGTTTCCTTTCACGGCCTTGCTTTCCTGGTAAAGCCCTCCGTTAAAGACGCTGTTCTTGATAATCACATTGGCGTCCCTTCCGACTAGTCCGACAATGCCGCCGTGATTTCCGTGGGTAACATAACCTCCATTATTATTTGCCGTGATGCTTGCAGAAACAATGACATTGGAGATGACGGTGTTGCCTTTTGCATGGCCTACAAGGCCGGCGACAAACCTACCGTAGCAATAGTCTACACCATTTTTGGGGCTATTCCAGGACCTTGTATATACATTTCCGTTGACATGTAGGCTCTTGATGGTAGCCCCGTTGATATAGCGGAACGGCCCGATAATGCTGATGGCGTTGTTTTTGTCTCCAATGGTGACGGTAAGGGTGTGGCCGTTGCCATCGAAGGTTCCGGCAAAGTAGTGCGCGGTGGAATCGCTGCCAATCATGCTCGTAACGGAAATGTCGCTTGTCATTTTCAGGAACTTTCCGTCGAATGTCTCGCCCTGCCTTACCCTATATCCGACAGTCTCCCAATCCAGGTCTGTTGCTATAATGTATGGGTCGCCTTCTGTGCCCTTGCCCTTGAGACTGCCATACACTTCGATTTCTATTGTGTCGGCACCCGCAAAATCCCCGGTCCCCGTCACAGTGACTTCGTATATTCCGTTGTCCGTAATGGTGGGTAGCTCGAAGGTGTAATCGCTACCTTCAACCAGCGGGTTACCATTGAAATGGACTACGGGAGTAATGAACGAAATGCTGTCTATTGAATACAGATTATCTTCATCAATTCCCGTTACATCTGCCGCAATGTAATAACGTTCACCATCCGCTGCGGTCACTGGAGCGGCCTTGTAAATTCGTGACGGTACATTCACGTAGGCCCGATTTCCTTGTGATTCGTCCCAGATTTTGAAGGAAGTGTAGTAGCAGTTATTAAGGGTGAACTGTTCTGCGTTTGCCGCCCTGACAAAATTGTTGCTTGTCGATTGGATGGATCCAGAAACACTTTCAGGTTTGAAAAGAATGTTGTCCAGGTAGGCTTTCGCACCGTTGCTGACCCAGCCAACGATTCCGCCATAATTGGTTGCTGATTTGCTTCCCAGCAGGGAACCTGCAAAGTAAGAATCCTTGATGGCGATGCTATCTGATGCGACCTGACCGACCAGTCCGCCGATGGAGCCGTCGCCTGAAACGGTTCGCGTGATGCTTACATCGGAGTGGCAGTTTACTATGGTTACTGCAGCTCCGGACCTGGCAGTTGCGCGCCCCACGATGCCGCCGGCGTACTTGCCGTTCGTTACAATGGACCCGGAAGTATGCAGGTTCCTAATTGTCGCACTGGTGGCAAAACTGAATGGAGCCGCATTGTCGCCGACAGGATTTTCTTCTGTTCCGTAGCTGATGGTTATCGTATGGTTACCGCCATCGAATGTTCCGTGGAAACGGTTGTCGCCGTCGATAATACCCACCATGGTAGAAACCGCTATATCGTTTAAAAGTTTAACGAACTTGCCTCCATAGGTTTCTCCGTTCGTGACCCTGAGGGCAAAATTGTCCCAATCAGAGGCATTGGCTATGGTATAGGGGCTTTCTGCGGTCCCATTACCATCCAGTTCGTTCGTAACCTTGAAGGTTGCAGAGATGGAACCGGCGTAGTCTCCTATGCCGCTGATTCTCAGCGTGTATTCGCCGGGTTCGTCCATGGTTCCAGTGACGACTTCTCCATCCTTGAGAATGTCAACGATGTAGTCGCGCCCTTGTGTGAGAGAGACTTCGTCCGCCTTGACCACCGGATTGATACTTGCGGTCGAGGTTCCCGCATTGTATTGGGATTTATATCCGCTCAAGGTCGCCGTCTGCGTCAAATAGTAAACGTTCCCGTCAAATAGTAAGAGTTTCTTCATCAAATCTGTTTCAAGAACGGCAGCGTAAACTTTCGTTCCCTTTTGGGTTCCTGTCGTGACAATGTAATTGCTGCCGATACCGTCAGACGGATCTATCGTGTAGTAGCATTTATCGATATTTAGGGATGTCATTGTCTTTCCGTCGGTTTTGAGCGCTACCGGATGGAACTTGCCGCCTCCCGTGTAAGAACCGCTTGTAATGGCCCCGTTAATCAATAGCGAGGATCCGTCGCTCCAGCCCAGGAGACCTCCCGCATATGTGCTGCCACCGCTGATGGTACCGTTGAATACGCTGTTTGTGATAGTGAGGGAAGAAGTCTTTCCGTGGGCCACGATGCCGCCCACATGGGTTCCTCCGGCGATTTCTGCAGACACGGTAACGCCCGAAATGACATTTGTCCCGCTGAGAGCAAAACCCACAAGTCCTGCGGTATGGGAGGCGCCCTCGGCAGTCCCTGTCACGGAGCCGGTAACGGTCAAGTTCTTGATGGTGGCACCTGCAATGTAGCGGAAGGGTGCCGCACCTTGCTTGTTTTTACTTTCGACGATGCTTGCCGTGAGGGTGTGGCCATTGCCATCGAAAGTTCCACTGAATGGGTGGGCAACGCTATCGCTAACCGCAGTGTTGATGGCAATATCAGCATCAAGCCGCAGGAACTTGCCACTGTAGGTTATGCCTTCGGAAACGAACCCTGCAAAGGAATTCCAGTCGGCTGTACTGGCAATGATGTAAGGGCTTTCTTCGGTGCCTTCGCCATCGAGTTCCGTGATTACACTGAAGACGGCGGATTCCATCGTTCCCGTGTAAGTTCCCTGGCCATGGATAACCATGGTATAATCGCCTGTGCGCGTAATACTTGCCGTTTCTTCTTCGGAGCTTTCCGCCTTGTATGTGACCGTGTAGTCTGTGCCGAGGGTCAAGGCGTCCCCGGCAAATTCGACAATCGGTTCAGGCGTCGTCGCGGATTCGATATGATAATAGGGTTGAACATGCAAATTCACTGTTTGGGGACAGTTATAATAGACTTTGCCGTCAGGAGCGTTCACCACCTTGCAGATTTTGTTTTCCGGGATTGTTTCTTGCACCCGTTCGCCCTGTGCTTCTCCGAACGTCTGCGTGTAATAGCAGTCCTTGATGGTCAACCATGACGAGGAGTAATTTGCGGCCCTGGCAAGAGTCTTGCTGCTGCTTGTGCCCATGGTGACAGATGCTGGGGCGAATAGGCAACTTGTCATGCTGAGTTTGGCGGCGTAGTCATTTGTATTTAACCAGCCAACAAGGCCTCCTGAACTGGAAGTGGCCTCCCCAAGGAGTGAACCCTTGAAATAACTGTTGGTCATGGAAATCTGGCCGGCTGCAATATTGGCAACGAGACCCCCGTGAGTACCGTCACCCTCGGCACTGGAATGAATCGCCACTTCGGAGCCGCAGTTCGCGATATTTGTGCTGCCCTGGCTGAATCCGACGATGCTAGCAGCGAATTTCCTTGCCGTGTAAAGGTGTCCCGCAATGCGCAGATTCTCAATGGTCGCTCCGGTTACATAGCGGAATGGTGCGGCATAGAGCTCGGAAAGGGGATTTTCTTCGCTGCCGTATGCGAGCGTAATGGTGTGTTTTTTGCCATTGAACGTCCCGCGGAATACGTGCGTAGCGTCGCCGACCATCGTAGAAACTGTAATGTCTGCGGTGAGTTCAAGGAACCTGCCTTCGTAGTTCTCGCCTTGGAGATGCCACTTGGCAAGAGAGTTCCAGTCTGCTTCGCTGGCGATGATGTAGGGGCTTTCTTCGGTGCCTTCGCCTTCTAGGCTCCTGATGGCTACGAAACTGGAAGAGGTCATGGAACCGGCGTAGTTTCCGGTGCCATGCACAATCATAACGTAATTGCCTTCGGCTTCGATGGATTCCGTTTCTTCTTCGGACCCTTCCGCCTTGTAAGTTACGTAGTAGTCTGTGCCGAGAACCAACCCCACCCCGTCGTATTTCAAGGATGTGGGTGCTGGCATTTCCGAAGATCCGAAGCCGTAATAGGCGGCAACAGTCATTGCAGGAGATTTTTCGCAGTAGTAATAAGTCTTGTTGTCCGGGGCGTTTACCACCTTGCAGATTTTGTTTTCTGGGATTGTTTCTTGCACCCGTTCGCCCTGTGCATCTCCGAACGTCTGCGTGTAATAGCAGTCCTTGATGGTCAACCATGGCGAGTAGTAATTTGCGGGCGCGGCCCTGGTAAGAGTCCTGCTGCTGCTTGTGCCCATGGTGACAGATGCTGGGGCGAATAGGCAACTTGTCATGCTGAGTATGGCGTTGTCATTTGTATTTAACCAGCCAACAAGGCCTCCTGAACTGTAAGTGGCTTCCCCAAGGAGTGAACCCTTGAAATAGCTGTTGCTTATGGAAACTTGGCCGGCTGCAATATTGGCAACGAGGCCCCCGTGAGTACCGTCGCCCTCGACACTGGAATGAATCGCCACTTCGGAGCCGCAGTTCGCGATATTTGTGCTGCCCTGGCTGAATCCGACGATGCTAGCCGCGAATTTACTTGATGTGTAAATGTCGCCGCTTGTGTGCAGGTCCTTTATTGTCGCTCCGTTCACATAGCGGAATGGTGCGGCATAGAGCTCTGTAAGGGGCTCTTCTGTGTGGCCGTAGGCTAGGGAGATGGTCTTGTTGTTTCCGTCAAATGTTCCCTGGAATTTGTTGGCGTCAGTCCCGACCATTGTGGAGACGGTTATGTTTTCGGCTAGTTTAAGGAACTTGCCTGCATAAGTCACGCCATGAAGAGTCCACTGGGCAAGGGAGTTCCAGTGTGCCTCGCTTGCGATGATGTAGGGGCTTTCTTCGGTGCCTTCGCCCTGTAGCGGCTTGATGACAGCGAAACTGGGCGATTCAAGCTTTCCGACAAAGGGGCTTACTCCGTGTACGACAACCGTGTAAGTTCCTTCGCCATCGATGCTTGTCAATTCTACTTCGGAACCTTCGGCCCTGTATTTGAGCGTGTAGGCGTCAGGAGTGAGGGTTGCTCCGTTATAGGAGACAACTGCACTAGGGGTAATCGGGTCAGTTCCCAGAGTGTAATGGTCTTCGACTGCGATAGTGTTTGACTCTGGACGAGTGTAATAGATGTTGTTGTCGACCGCAGTCACAGCGGCGTTGAGCCTGTTTGCCTCCGGTTCGGCATAGACTTGTGTTCCAGTTGCGGCTATATATGCCACTGAAATTCCTTGGGAAGGCGCGGTTGTGTAATAAGAGGTTGATTCTTCGGAGATGGACATTTCCTTATTCATGTCACGGACAGCCACGGGATGGAATTTCCCGGGGCCCGTATAGGTGCCTGTCGTGAGGTTGTTCGACAGTGTGAGCGTAGATCCGTCGCTCCAGCCCAGGAGGCCCCCGGCAAATTCGCTGCCGCCGCTGATGGTGCCGGAGAATACGCAGTTTCTGAGTGTGAGACTGGATGACTTTCCGTGGGCCACGATGCCACCGACATGTGTGCCGCCTGCGATTGTCGCCGATACGGTGACGTCTTCAATGGTGTTGTTTCCACTCCAGGCGAATCCCACGAGGCCTGCGGCATGGGCGACCGTGCTACGGGCTCCTGTGACGGAGCCTGCTACCGTAAGGTTCTTGATGGTGGCTCCCGATATGTAACGGAAAAGTGCTGTTCCCTGCATGCCTTCGTAGTCGTCAATGGCTGCGGTGATGGTTTTGCCGTTACCATCAAAGGTGCCTGCGAAGGGGCGTCTTTCGGCATCGCTGACGGTAGTGGAGACTGAAATATTGGCGGTCAACTTAAAGACCTTGCCAGAAAAATCGTTGCCGCGGCTGACGGCTATGGCGAGGCGGTCCCAGTCTTGTTTGCTTTCAATCAGGTAGGGGGATTCGTTTGTGCCGGAACCTTCTGTGACGGTGCCAGCTGATGTGGTAGTTCCAGTTCCTATGGTCAGGGTAGAATCGGAAATGGAACAAGATTCATTTGCATCACTGCAGGTGAATCCATTGATGAACATGCTGCCGTTGTAGTCAAGCTTGATGGTTCCGTTGGACCTGTAATAGTTTGTGCGGTTATACTTAAGGCCCCAGGAGTAAACGCTTATCCCGTTCTCGTAGGTGCTTGTGGGATTGCCTTCGATAAACGATACGGCATCGTGGTCCGTCACCATGGATTCGATGGCGCGTGTGGATTCTGCTTGCCCTGCAATGTCGGCTCCGGTGGGAGAATTTAATTGTCCGATTCCGCCGGTTCCAAGAGATTGGGGATAGAAACTGTTGAATACTGTTCCGGTACCTTTTCCTCCGGCAATAGCGCCAACAAGCGAAGTTCCTTTCACTTGTGTTCCAAGGTAGAGGCTGTTGTGGACGTTGCCACTGGAAAGGTTTCCCACTATACCACCAAAGTTTTGGCATGTTATCCCTTCTGAGCAAACTACTGATGCTTTGGAAATACCGCCTTTTACACTTCCGGTAAGATTGGTACCGACAATGCCTCCGTGGCCATCAATAAAGGTTGAACCACTGCCGATTCCGATTGTCGTATTGTCCACATAGATATTTTCGATGGTTCCCACGTTACGTCCAACGACACCGCCCACGTTGTCGTTCCCGTTGAAAATGCAACTTTCGATTTTTAGATTTTTAATGACGGCGGCATCAGTGGTGTGGCCGAAGAGTCCGGTACCGAGATCGTCGTTGTGGGTAACGGCGATATTGGAAATGGTTTTGTTGTTTCCATCAAAGGATCCTGCAAAGCCATGGCCTATGCTGTGAATGTTATCAAAATTGCCAATAGGGGTGTAGTTGTTCCCGTCCGCGTCTCGAGTGACAGTTGAAAAATCCAAGTCGTTTGCCAGTTTAAAGTATGCGCCTACGTAGGTGTTGCCGCTGTTGACATCTTCCGCCAGTTGGGCCATGTCGCCCGTGCTGGTAATCAGGTACGGGTCGTTCTCTGTGCCGCTACCTGACCAGGCAAAGGCCTGGGCGGCCATGATTAGAGCAAGGATGGAAACTAGACGGGTGGATGGTCTGGTAATCATAACATTACCCCTTCGATAAAGTTCTTTTCCGTTATGTTTTCTGTAAAAATAGCAAAACAAAATGCCTTGCCCGTATACTTTTCCGCCTTGGTCCTGTAAACTCCTATAAAAGCGAGTCTCTTGAAGCGAGCAGGTCCGAAACCAGCCCCCCGTAGTCCGCTTCGGCTCGGTTCCTTAGGAATTCCGTCAAGGAGGCTGCCTTTTCGTACAGTGGCGTGAGGGCGAGGTTCCCGAGGGCACCTTTCAGGGCGTGGGCCGCTTCGAAGGCTTCGTCCAAGTTCCCGCTTTCGATGGCGCTCCTGAGTTTGTCGAAGTTCTTGTCGGCAAGCATGACGCCCACGAGTTTCAGGTAAAGGGCCTCGTTTCCCATGCAGCGGGCAAGCCCTTCTTCGGTATTTGCCCCAAAGGCTTTCAGGGATCCTATGGAAATCATGCGCCCTTCCTGCGTTCAAGTTCCTTCTCGATGAACTGCGCGAATTCTTGTGGAGCCACGGGCTTCGAGAAGTAGTACCCCTGGATAATCTGGCAGCCCATCTTTTTCAGAGTGTTCAGCTGGGAATCGGTCTCTACGCCTTCGGCCACGGTGGGCACGTTCAGGAACTTGGCGATGTCGGTGACCAGTTCTACAAGCTTCATGTTCCGTTTGTCCTTTTCCATGTTGCGGATAAACGACATGTCGATTTTCAAAATATCGATGGGGAGGCTCGTTATCATGTTGAGGGAGGAGTACCCGGAGCCGAAATCGTCCATTTCGATGCGGAAGCCCTTCCTGCGCAGGTTCTCCACCATTTCGATTAACCTCTTGGCGTTTTCAGAATAGGCACTTTCGGTGATTTCCAGCAGGTATTCTTCGGAAGAGAGCCCGTTTTCCTTGAGAATGCCGTCCAGCTTGGCTTCGAGAGTTGGGTCCAGGATGTCGATGCGGGATACGTTCACCGAAACGGGCACGGTGATTCCATACTGTTCTTTCCATTTGCGAATCTGGATGGCTGCCTCGT
Organism: Fibrobacter sp.; assembly: GCA_017503015.1. Lineage (NCBI taxonomy): Bacteria > Pseudomonadati > Fibrobacterota > Fibrobacteria > Fibrobacterales > Fibrobacteraceae > Fibrobacter > Fibrobacter sp. Next base: position 19,623 of record JAFVTX010000022.1, read on the forward strand.
TCCAGACAAAGTTGTCCACTTTCTGGATAAGCCCGTTGGATTCGAAAAGCGGGATAAAGTCTCCAGGGTTGATAAACCCGAGCTTCGGGTGAATCCAGCGGATTAGCGCTTCGGCACTGGAAAGCCTTGGGGAGTCCCCTTCGATATTGTACTTTGGCTGATAATAGACCTTCAGGTCCTTGTTGGCAATAGCTTCGGGCAAGTCGTGGATGAGTGTTTCCTCGAAGACCTGCCTTGCGTGGATTTCGCTGTCGTAGCGAGCAATGGAACGGGTGTAATCCCCGCGAATCTGGTCGCAGGCAATCTTTGCCCGGTCGAACCACGCTTCCGCCTCTACGTCCTTGGCCACATTTTCCCAGAGCCCGCAGCGTATGCGTATGTTGTTCATCTTGAAGTCGGCGAGCACGCTCTGGATAGCGTCGTAAACGTTCCTGTAGCCCTCCTGGTGGGCGGCGTAAATGTAGAACGTGTCTGCGTTTGACCGGCAGGCAATGGCTCTCATGGACGGAAGTTCCTTTTCCAGTGCTTCAGCAATCTTGGAAAGCAACAGGTCTCCAAAGGGCCTTCCGCAGAATTCGTTGACCAGGTGGAACCGCTCGATGTCGATGACCAGGGCGTCCCGGCAGGTGTCGCTGTCCCAGTGCTCGATCTGGCGGATGTATTCGAAGAAGTAGTCCTGGGTGTATAGCCCTGTCACGGCATCCCTTTCGGTCTGCTTGATGAGGTTCTTGTCCTCGAACAGTTCGATGATTCGTTCACAGCGGGCAAGTACCACCTCGGGCAGGTCGAAGGGTTTCTTGATAAAGTCGGCGGCTCCCAGTTTCAGGCTCCGTACCTCGGATTCCTTTTCCGAGGTCATCACGATGACAGGAATGCGCTTGAGCGTTTCATCTTCGGAACGCCTTTGCAGGAAAGCGAAACCGTCCATGACGGGCATGAGCAAGTCCAGAAGCACCAGCGAAAAGTCCGAGTCGGCCCCTGCAAGGATTTTCAGGGCATGCTCCGCATTGTCGGCGTAACTTACCGAGTACTCCGTAGAGAGAATGTTTCCGAGGATTTCCCGGTTGACAATCTCGTCGTCTACAATGAGAACGTTTCTCTTGATGGTCCTGTTCTGTCGAAATTTCTTCATCGGGTTTCTCCGTTATGAAAGTATCGTTTCCAGGGTCTCGAAAAGGGCTTCTGGTTGGATCGGTTTTGAAAGGTGGGCGTTCATGCCCGCCTGCAAACTTCGCTGCACGTCTTCGTCGAAGGCATTTGCCGTAAGTGCTATTATAGGAATTTTCTGGGCGTCTTCGCGGTCTAGTTTGCGGATGGCAGCGGTTGCCTCCAGGCCGTCCATTTCGGGCATGCGGATGTCCATGAGAATGGCGTCGTAATAGCCCGCGGGGTGTTCGCTGAATTTTTCCAGGGCGATTTTCCCGTTGGTGGCTATGTCGGTTTGTATTTCCCGCATGGCCAGCACGTTTTCCATGATTTGCGCATTCACGTCGACGTCTTCGGCAAGCAATATGCGCTTGCCCCGCAGGTCGGCCTTCTTGGGGCTGCCCAGGAGGGCGTTCTGTTTTTTCTTGAGGACTTTCTTGAATTCATCCAGCAACGCCCCCGTGAAGATCGGCTTTGCAACAAAGCTGTCGACGCCTGCCCGAATGGCTTCGTCCAGGACATCGTCCCAGTTGTAGGCGGTAAGGATGATGATTGCCGACTCGTCGCCGGTGGTGGCGCGGATTTGCCTTGTCGTTTCCACTCCGTCCATTTCGGGCATTTTCCAGTCTATGATAATCAGGTTGAAGGGCTCCCTTCGTCCGTGGCGCAGCTTGACCATTTCAACGGCTTCCTTGCCAGACTTTGCCGTCTCGGTAGTGATGCCCGCCAGTTCAAGCACAAGCCGGGCATGCTCCAGGGCCACGGGGTCGTCATCGACTACAAGTACATGCAGTTCATTTAGCCGAACATTGATATCCCCATCGGATGAATGGCTCCTGTGGGAATCTTGCAGGGTAACCGTGATGGTAAAGGTGGTGCCCCGGCCCTTTTCGCTTTCCACCTCGATGTTTCCGTTCATCAGTTCCACGATGCTCTTGGAAATGGCAAGGCCAAGGCCCGAACCGCCGTACTTGCTAGAATTGTCCGTGTTTTCCTGGGCGAAGGAGTCAAAAATCTTTGGCAAGAATTCCTTGCTCATGCCGATGCCCGTGTCGGAAATGACAAAGCGGAGCGTTGAATTCCTTTCGAACGAGGCAATCTTTTCTACGCTCAGGTCGATGCGCCCGCCCTTGTTGGTGAACTTGACCGAATTGCCGAGGATGTTGATGAGCACCTGGCGGAGTTTCATGTCGTCGCCAATAAAGTATTCGTCTATCTGGCCCGCAAGATGGCAGTTGTACCTGAGTCCCTTTTCTTCGCACTGGACGCTGAACATGGTGTTCACCTGCTCCATGAGTTTTGAGAAGGAGAACTCCTCCTTTTTCAGGGTGAATTTTCCCGCCTCGATGCGGGACATGTCCAATATTTCGTTGATGAGTTTTAACAGGTGTTCTGCCGAGCCCCCAATTTTCGTGAGGTAGTCCCGCACTTTGTCCGAAATGTCCGGCTCGTGAAGGGCCAGGTTGTCGAGGCCGATGATGGCGTTCATGGGAGTGCGGATTTCGTGGCTCATGTTGGAAAGGAATATGGTCTTCGCCTTGTTGGATTCTTCTGCCACCTTCAGTGCTTCGGATAGGGATTCCTGCTTGATGCGGTCCTTGGCTTCCTGGATTTCGTGTTCCAACCGTATTCTTGTGTTGCGCCGGATCTGGACAATGACAAAGGCGAACATGCCGACCAGCACAAGTGCGGTAAGCCCAGAAAGGCACTGGCCACGGAAGATGATTCCCGAAGAAATGGACCCGATTTGCTCGCTGATGATACTTTCACGGATAAGGTAGGTAAGCATCCAGTCCGTGTTGTGCACGGGTACATAGTACAGCGTTTCCCGGATATTGTTATAGGTGAATGACACTACGCCCTCCTTATGCTGGGCGAAATCTTCTTTCACTTTTTCGAATGAGTATCCGGTATCGTAATTTGCCCGCTGGACGGCGTTCAGCAGGTTGTCTTCGCTGGCAAGGCCTCCCAGCACCATGTTGGTGAGGGAATTGCCGTCCTGGGTATAGATGTTGCAGAAGGTGGCGTTGTTCTTTTCGCCCTGCAAGGAAAGTCCGTCGATCAGGCTGGGAACGCTTATTTCCATAAAGCACACCACGAGAATCCGGTTTTCGAGAGGAAGCCTGTCCACGGGGATGGCTATAATGACGGTCTTGTTCTCTGCATCCACGTTCTTGATTGATATTTCGGGTTTGGTCAGGTGGTTGTAGTCGATATTGTAAAGTTCGATGTCGGTCCGGGTTCCGCGGGAGGTGTAGATTAGTCCCGTGGTATCGACGAAGGCAAACTTTTCGAGGCCATAGAGCTGTTTCATGCGGGCCTGGTACTTCTGGAGCCTTTCGATGCTATTGAGGTCTTCTTTCTCGATTAGGCCTACGGCGATGCCCATGTCGCTTATGTAGTTGGCAAGCCTTGCGGCCACTACCTGCTCGCGGCGTTCGGCCAGTTCGTTCAGGTACAAAAGGCTTACGCTCCGGACGGCCTTTTCGGTATCGGCGCTGGCACTCCTGCCATTCCAGAAGGTGCCTGCAACCAGGATGATTGCCGCAAGAAAGGTACCGATGATGGCTACGCGCATTACGCTAGCCAGTTTTTTACTATCCATGAGATGGACCTCCGACTACGGGAATTATAACAAAAGCCACTCCGATGGGGTGGCTTTTGCGGTTAATAGCCCTGTTTTTCTCTGGTTTAAACAACCCTGGATGCTTCGGCGCCGCCCCAGCTTGCGATGGACGGGCGCTGTCTTGCGGAGTCGTGTCCAGCGCTGTCATCCCCGCCCCGCATCAAGTGCGGGGTAAACTCCGGCGTGTCATCCTGAGCGGAGCGCAGCGGAGTCGAAGGATCTAGATCTGAATTACTTCACACCGATGAGGCTCAAATCGCGCACGGCGCCCTATGATGACCGCTCGGCTCTATCGCAAATAAGAACCTACGACCTCGCCTCGCTCTCGCCTTCGACGACTCGTTAATACGAGTCGCCTACGGCTCACGGGTTTATTTCACTCCAATCAGAGACAGGTCGCGCACCGCGCCCTTGTGAGCGACTAAGCCCCAAGCGTTAAGCTGGGGCGGTCGCGAGAGTGAGAGATTCTTTACTTGATGCCAATCAAGGAAAGATCTCGAACGGCTCCTTTATCAGCAGACGATGCCATCGCGGCGTATGCCTGCAGAGCCTTGGACACAACGCGGTCGCGGTGTTCCGGCTGCCAAGCCTTGGCGCCGCGGGCTTCCATTTCCTTGCGGCGGGCGGCCAGCTCGTCGTCGGTGAGCTGCACGTTGATGCTGCGGTTCGGGATGTCGATTTCGATGACGTCGCCCGTGTGCACGAGGCCGATGTTACCCTTGTTAGCGGCTTCCGGAGAAGCGTGGCCGATGGAGAGACCGCTGGTACCGCCGGAGAAGCGTCCGTCGGTAAGGAGGGCGCAGAGCTTGCCCAGGTGACGGCTCTTGAGGTAGCTGGTCGGGTAGAGCATTTCCTGCATGCCGGGGCCACCCTTCGGGCCTTCGTAGCGAATCACAACCACGTCGCCCGCCTTCACCACGTTCGGGTCGAGAATGCCCTTCACGGCATCTTCCTGGCTTTCGAACACCACGGCGGGGCCGGTGAACTTGAAGATGGATTCGTCGACGCCGGCGGTCTTCACGATGCAGCCGTCAATTGCGAGGTTACCGTACAGAACAGCGAGGCCGCCGTCCTTGGTGTAGGCGTGTTCGCCGTCGCGGATAGCACCCGTGGCGCGGTCGAGGTCGTGGTCGGGGTACATGAAGTTCTGCGAGAAGGCGACCAGGTTGTACTTGCGGCCCGGGCCTGCGAGGTAGCGCTGCTTGGCTTCTTCGCTGGGGTTGCGCTTGAGGTCGTTCACTTCCAGGGCTTCGCCCATGGTCTTTGCGTGGACGGTCTTCGCGTCCTTGTGGAGGAGTCCCATGCGGTCCAGTTCACCGAGGATGCCCATGATGCCACCGGCGCGGTTCACGTTTTCCACGTGGATGTTGTGAACGGTGGGGGCCACCTTGCAGATGCACGGCGTGTTGCGGGAAAGGCGGTCGATGTCCTTCATGGTGAAGTCCACACCCGCTTCCTGAGCGACAGCGAGCAAGTGGAGCACGGTGTTAGAGGAACCGCCCATGGCGATGTCGAGGCGCATGGCATTTTCGAAGGCTTCCTTCGTGGCGATGCTACGCGGGAGGATGCTTTCGTCATTCAAATCGTAATACTGGTGGCAGAGTTCCACGATGCGCTTACCGGCAGCTTCAAACAGCTTCTTGCGTTCGGCGTGGGTCGCGACGATGGTGCCGTTGCCAGGGAGGCTAAGGCCTAGCGCTTCGGTCAGGGAGTTCATGGAGTTTGCGGTGAACATGCCGGAGCAGGAACCGCAAGTGGGGCAGGAGTTCGCTTCGATGGCGGCCACTTCCTCGTCGCTGATGGTGTTGTCGGCGGAATCGATCATGGCGTCAATCAGGTCGAGGGCGCGGTCCTTGCCGTCCTTCGTGGTCACGTGGCCGGCTTCCATCGGGCCGCCGCTCACGAAAATTGCCGGAATGTTGAGGCGCATGGCGGCCATGAGCATACCCGGAGTCACCTTGTCGCAGTTGGAGATGCACACGAGGGCATCGGCGCGGTGGGCGTTTGCCATGTATTCGGTGGAGTCTGCAATCAGGTCGCGGCTGGGGAGGCTGTAGAGCATGCCGTCGTGGCCCATGGCGATACCGTCATCGACCGCGATGGTGTTCATTTCCTTCGCGACACCGCCCGCGGCTTCAATCGCGCGGGCGACCACCTGGCCTAAGTCCTTCAGGTGAACGTGGCCCGGAACAAACTGGGTATAGCTGTTCACCACGCAAATCACCGGCTTGCCAAAGTCTTCCACCTTGGTTCCTGTTGCGTGCCAAAGGGCGCGTGCACCGGCCATTTCACGGCCTTCCATAGTCTTGAGCGAACGAAGTTTCGGCATAATATAGTCCTTGTGTTTAAAAGATGTCATCCCTGCAAGAGAATGTCATCCTCGTGAGAGAATGTCATCCCCGCCCGTTCGGCTTGCTCAGGGCAGGCTCCGGCGGGGATCCCCTTTACGTTGCACGATAATGTAGCAAAAAGCAGGCCCACAAAAAAACACCCGCCTTGCGGCAGGTGCTTTATGGAGGTTAATGTTAAAAGATTAGTACTTGTCCTTCAGCACTTGCGGACACTCAACTTCCCTATAGGTGTGCTTGGGGTTGCCGGCTGCTTCCATGAAGTTGGCCAGGAACAGGCATCCTTGCTTGGCTTGAGAGTCGCTTCCGAAGGACGTGTTGCACTTGTTGACCAAGCATTCCTTGCGCCTGGTATAAATTTCCTGTTCGGATCCGCTATATCCGGCTTCGTTTTCGCAGACGCTCAAAAGTCCACCATAGCGTTCGCCCATGTTTCCGCTCCAACCCATCAGGGAACTACAGCCGTCAAACGCTCCATATCCACCGCCCGGAATCATGATGTCGAATTGCTGGTGGTTCACATCGTAGCCAATGTTGGAGGCCATGACGATGAGTTTCTTGCCTTTGAGTTTTTTGTGGTTCAATATGGTTTCGTACTTGCCCTCACCAGTGAAGGAAAGTTCGAAACACCTACCGCAAGCAGCATTCGTCGGAACGGCTGCGAATGCAAAGCCTATATTGTCGCATCCGTTAATGGTAAACGGAATCTGGCTAATGCATGTTGCCATAGGGCCACCATCACAGACACTCTTTGCACCCCAGTCAGTCGACTTCGTAACGCCCTTGTTTGAACACTGGCTTGCAAGGTTCTGCGTGTTTTCCTTCCAGGAACAACTGGGCTTGCAGCAATCCCAATAACGGCTAGCGAAACCACTGCCAGAATCACCACCCTTGGCGACAATATTCGGACAGCTTCCGCTCTGCTGGCTTGTGGAACTCGGCGTCTGTTGCTTACTGCTGGAACTCTTGGGCTTGGAAGAAGAACTCTGGCCCGGGTTCTGGGAAGCACTGCTTTGCGGGGTCACAGTACCGCCGCCCATGCTTTTGCAATCTTTGCCAGTCGGGTCATAATAACAATTCATGGTGCAAGACTTGTCGTAGGCGTACTGTTCGTCGTGGGGGCCTTTTTGGTTGTCGTAATAGGCGACACATTTGCCCGAAGGTGCGTCGTAGCACTGACCGTCACACTGTCCGCTCTGTTGTGCGGCAGCAGAGGAGGTGGGGGTATTGTGGGTTCCGCTGGAGTTGGAACTGGTGCTGGCTGCACTGTTACCGCCAGGATTGGTTCCAGGATTAGTTCCCGCAGATGTCGGGTTGGTTCCGCTTGCAGAAGATGCTACAGCGGGTGCATCGGGATTTTCAGCGATGATTTCGCCATTGTCGCCGACGACATTGCCGCCTTCGTCGACGGTGCCGATGTTGTTGCCCTGGATGTCCGTGACAGTGCCATCGTCAAATTCCACCATCTTGGTGCCGCCGTTGGTTTCAATGATTTTTGCCTGAGGGCGTTCGTTCAAATCAACACCGGTCAGGAAGGTCTCACCTTCGTTGGTGACGATACTGCCTTCGGAGAATGTTCCAAAGACGTTCCACTGAGAATCATAAACCGTTCCGTCTTCGGCGATATAAAGGTTTTCATTGGGTCCGATGTCAATAACATGGACATTTTCGGACATTCCGGAAAGAGCGCCCATGGGCACAGTAGTGCTGTCAGTACAATTCCAAGCCAACAGGAGTGCTCCCGTCAGCAGCAAGGTTTTAAAGAACGGAAATTTCATGTTACCTCTCTTATACCCATCACCCGGCCCTAAAAATATAATAATGTGGCCGAAATGGCTTGTAAAAAGAATTTTGGGGTGACAGAGGTCAATAAATTAGGCCGTTTTTGGGCCGGTTTTTGCTTACATTTTTGTGTTTTTGAACAAAAGTAAGCGTTTTTTTACGCGAGATTAGGAGATCCTCGTGATTCTATCGCCACCGCGTGGCTCCAGAATGACAGCGAGGATGACAATCCTAGCCCCTAGATCCTAGCCCCTAGATCCTAAATCCTAACCTCTAGCAACCAAATTGTCCAGGAACAGACGCTGGGCCTTGGAGTCGTACATGACCACGTCGTAGAGTTCGCCCAACTTGCCGGTGCGGGATTCTACCATAAGCCCTGCGAGAGAGCCTTTTTCGGTGGGGAGGAACGCTCCCTTGCCGTCGGGAGATTCCTTGAATTCCAGGTAGCCTTCGGATACGTACCAGTCACGGATTACTTTGTAGTAAATACGTTCTGTGTTGGGGCCAATCAGGGCGTTGAGACGCCGTGCTATCTCGCTTACCGGTATGGGAGTTTCGTCAATGGGGTAGTTGTTCAGTTCTTCTGCAGAAACGTGGAATTTTTCACGGGTCTTGCGAGGGAAGTTCCCTTCTTCGGCATCGTCTTTGTCGGCTTGGTTGGATCTACGGCTTGCAAAGCGCTCGTTGGCGATGTCGATACATTTTTGGAGGTTGTCCAGCACGTACTGTTGGGCCTTTTCCCAGCATTGGGTATAAATGTTGTGGTGGCCCCGGAGGTCCGATTCCCCTTTTTCGAACCCGTAAGATTCTCCGAGCTCCGTGGGCAGGTTCGCCTCGGTTCCGTTTTCGGTCATCTGCCGGGCGAGGATGCCCTGCTGAACCAAGAAGTTGGCCACGTCGGCGTAGAGCAGGTGGTTCATGTTCACGCCTGCAGGGATAAGTTCGTTGATGTTGCGGACCACGCGGGAAATAGAAACAGGGTAGTCGAAGAAACGGTATTTGCTGATAGATTCGGGGGCAATAGAAAGGGGCTGCTTGGGGGCCTTGGGGGCCTTGGGTGCGGGCTTGCGGGGGGTGGTTACGGGCGCAAGTTGTTCGTGGTTCAACTGTTGTTGCAACAGGGATGCCACATAGGCAAGGCACTTGCTGATTCGTTCCTGCTTGCAGGAGTCCCCTTCGGGGAGGATTTCGTCGGTGAGGGGGTTGATGCCGCAAGACAATTTGCGCAGGTACATTTCGGCACGTTCGATAATCGCATTTTCAGAAGCCATATTTTACTCCTAGTATATTCCGGGTCACCTCTAAAAATTCATTTTCAAAAATTTGGCTGCAACACATCGCGCAGTTTCGTCACTCAAAGTGGTAAAGACCTCCAGTATTCACCACTTTTCGTTCCTGCCTGCGCTCGGTTTCGCTCAAATTCTTTTTATCAAA
>JAFVTX010000023.1 GCA_017503015.1 Fibrobacter sp.
CTTGTCCAAAACGAAGTCGGATATCAGAAGACCTTTTTCGTCCCAATTTTTTAGCGATACTGCTTTTGAATTTTTCCATTTAGATTCCGAGCGCTTTTTCCCACTTTCGTAGTATTGGATCTCGGTCCCTTCAATATATTTTGCTTTATTGTCTGTTTTACCTTTAAAATCGAGTGATAATTTCTTGGGCTTGTAGTATACTTTAAAATGGGAGTTTATATTGAAGTCATGGGATATAGCCTCATTTTCGGGAAAATATTTTTTCCAAATCACTAATTGGTCTAAAAGATATTCTTCATGTGAAATTTTTTTTCCTGTAGAATCAAAATTGTCGACAGAAACCTTTTTAAATTTTCCTGTACTTGGGTCAACCCCCTCTTTTTTTTCTTTATAAATTAAAATATTTCCTTGATATGTCTTTTTCGTGCAGAAGCCAGTGCACTCATATTCTTCTTTGTCATAAATAATGTCGCCAACATACTCCATATGCTCCGTTGGTGAAATTTCTGTTATCAAGTGTTTCATTCGTTGAAAATCCATTTTTAGGACACCTGTAGAATCCCAGTATTTCATTGTTGTTTTTACGCCATTTTTGAAGATGGTTTCCCCTTGAAGTGTTCCGTTTTCATACCAATTTTTTTCTGTTCCTTCAAGAAGATTTGCAACGCCATTAATTGATTCTATCACACCGATGCTTTCAAATGTTAATTGCCCATTTTCATAATAATTGCGTTGGTAACTAGAGTAATCTGTTTCCAATTTAGGCTTGCCGTTTTCATACCATATGGTCGTTTTGACTATTTTACCATCTTCGTAGGTTGATTCAATTGCAAGGTTCCCGTTAGGGTAGAATGATTTCCAAATACCCTTCTTTTTCGTCAATTCAGCATCGTTTGCGAATTCTCCTTGAAAAAACTCACGCAGCGTGCCATCATCGTAAAATAATTTGAAATAATTTGGATAATCAAAATCGAATAGGACGATGTTGTTCTCATTGCGTGTAATTGTTTTTGTTGGTTTGCCGTTGAAATAGAAACTTTCTTCTTTGGTTACTCCATTTTCAAAAAATTCAGATATGTGGCATTCTCCAGAGCAAGTTGTTTCCATCCTGATTAAAGAGTAGTTGACATTTCCTGTTGCGAATGTTGCCGTTTTTCCGTCGGGGAAAAGTTCATTGACTATGCTATCTTTCTTAAATTCAAAAACAGTTTGGCCCCCTTGGATCAAGTGCCGTTCAATGAGTTCGTTGTCTATGAAAACCATGGTTTCTGGAAAAGGATTCGTTATATTCACTTTGAAATTAGAAAGGTTGCTATAACGTTCGTATTCAACTGTTGCCGCTTTGGAGGCACCTGTGGTATCGGTTGCTTTTTTTTTGTAGATAGTCGTGATTTTTCCATTGGTGGTGGTAATAGAAACTGCGGCATCTGGGTCGCCGAGAATCAAGTTGTATATGTAGATGGACACAGGGTAAGGTAGTGCCGTCTTGATTCTATAAGGGTCCCAGCTGCTGCCATCGGTTGTTTCAATGTATGCGGAGTCAATAATTGTTCCGTGTGAAAAAATGTATTCCATTCCGGATTTTCCGCCATTTACGTAGTATGAGGAACGAATGACTTCTCCGTCTAAGTACTCTCGCTCTTCTCCATTTCTAAATCCTCCTACTATTTCGGCTTCTACCCAATGCCCATCGTTGTTTTCCGTTCGTCCAATGTAGTCGCAGTTTTTGCATGCATCGCCATTCAAGAAATGTCTGGTGTCGCTAGCGGTGGGAATGGTATTGTGCTTGTCTTCATTTTTTACCGTAACACCAAGTACTTTGATATTTTTTGAATTGTCGTTGGACTTTACTTTGACTCCAGGAACATCTACAGAAACATTGGAATTTGATTGATTGCTCGAATTAAAAAAAATCGTGTTGCTTGTCCCGGAACATGATGTGAGGAAGGCGATACACGCGATAAGAGCTAGTGTTGTGAAAATGTTCATAATTTCTCCCACTTCTTTATTTCGAAAAATACATAAAAAAAGGAGAAAAGGGATTTTTATAGAAAAAAAACTTAATTTCGCTATCCGCAAAGTTTGAATTTCTATATTTATCCCGTATGATTATCCATTCCTTCTACATGGGCTTCCAGTGATTAGTGGTTTAGACCTGTAATTTTCCTAACCACTAACGGCCTTCGGCCCACCAACCACTAACCACTTAATTAAAAACATGCAATTCCGTCCTGTAAAAGAACAGCTTGAAATTTTGATGCGCGGCGTTATCGATGTTGTGCCGCAAGAAGAACTCGAAAAGAAACTCCAGAAGTCCTACGATACCGGAGTTCCGCTCCGTATCAAGATGGGCGTGGACCCGACCGCCCCGGACGTTCACTTCGGCCATACGGTGGTGATGCGCAAGCTCCGCCAGTTCCAGGATTTGGGCCATACCGTAGTGCTTATCGTGGGTGACTACACTGCCCAGATTGGTGACCCCAGCGGCCGCAACAAGGCCCGTCCGCGTCTCACGCACGAACAGGTGCTCGAGAACGCGAAGGAATACCAGGAACAGTTCTTCAAGGTCGTCCGCCGCGACCAGGTGGAAATCCACTACAACGGCGAATGGTTCTCTAAGCTCCCGTTCAGCAAGGTGACCGAACTCATGGGCCAGTTCACTGTAGCCCAGATGCTCGAGCGCGAGGACTTCCACAACCGCTACACGGCCAATACGCCCATCAGCCTGCACGAATTCATGTACCCCATGATGCAGGGCTACGATTCCGTAGCCATCAAGAGCGACGTGGAATTGGGCGGCACCGACCAGAAGTTCAACGTGCTCCGCGGTCGCGACTTGCAGATTTTTGAAGGCATGGAACCGCAGATCGGCCTCTTCATGCCGATTTTGCTCGGTACCGACGGCAAGGTCAAGATGAGCAAGTCCATCGGCAACTACGTGGGACTGAACGAGCCCGCCGACGTGATGTACCACAAGATTTACAGTCTCGCCGACAGCATCGTCGAGAACTGGTTTGAACTCCTCACGAACATTCCGCTTGCAGAAATCAAGCAGATGATGGCCGACATCGCCGCGGGCAAGATGAACCCGAACGATGCGAAGCACCGTCTCGCCATCGACATCGTGACGCAGTACTACGGCGCAGAAGCCGCCGGGGCCGCCGCTGCCAAGGAACGCGAAATCCACAGCGGTAACGCTATTCCGAGCGATGCTGCCGAATGCAGCGTGGCGGCCGGCACCTATGGTGCCCTGGACCTGCTCGTAGAAATCAAGGCCTTTGCAAGCAAAGGCGAAGCCCGTCGCATGGTCCAGAACGGCGGCATAAAAATTGACGGTGAAAAGCTTGCCGATCCGCAGTCCCAGATTGAAATCAAGGGTGCAGACCAGCTGGTTGTCCAGGTGGGCAAGCGTAAATTTTACAAGGTGAACTTCTAGGTTTATTATGGCTCAAGAAATCCTTATTCTCGGTCTCAACCCTGCTTGGCAGCGCCTGTTCTTCTTGGACAAGTTTACTCCGGGCGAAGTCCATCGCATCCCGAAGGTCGAAGAGTATGCTTCTGGAAAGGGCGTCAACTGCGGGCGTGTCTTGCAGCGTTTGGGCGGAATTCCTTTGCTGATGCATTTCTTGGGCGCCGAGAATGGCTCAAGGATTTTTGACGAATTGTCTGCTTGCGGTATTCAGCAGGCCCCTGTCTGGATTAAGGAACCGACCCGCATTTGCACCACAATCGTAAGTGGCGGAAGCACGACCGAACTGATTGAGCCGTCTCCGGTCTTGACAGGCAATGAGAATGAGGATTTTCTTCAGACATTGAACGAACACTGGACATCTACCCAATGTGTCGCTCTATGCGGGTCTTTCCCGCAAGCCTTTGACCTGGAGAAGATAAATTCCCTGGACTTCACGGGCAAGCGAGTGTTTATCGATGCCATCGAAGGTATCGACACCTGGCTTTCGAAGGGCGTTGAACTTTTGAAAATCAACATGCAGGAATACTGCAAACTTTTGACCCGTCTTGGAATCCCGCAGGTCACCTCCAGCCCCCAGTTCTGGAAAATGACGGCCACCGCCGTACTGGAACGCCTTCCTATCAAGAACCTGGTGGTGACCGATGGCGATTCTCCGGTTCGCGCCTTCCGTTTTGTAGAAAAGAAGTTCCAGGGAATGCAACTGCAACCGCCTACTATCACCATGAAAAACAATATTGGCGCAGGCGATTCATCTTTGCTGGCTGGCTCTATGCCGATGGCGAAGGTATGAGCTTTGAGGAGTGCTTGATCAAGGCTACGGCAGTGGCCGTTTCTCGCTGTGAGGTGGACAAGCCTTGGGATTTGGATCTTGCCCGTGTAAGCGAACTGGAAGCGAAATTCAAGGACGCTATCGAAAAGTTGGAATAAAATCTTCGGAGGCGTTATGGCAAAAACCCTGATTGTCTTTGCGTCTAAGCAAGAATTCCAGTTTTTTTTCAAGAACATTTCGTCGGTGGTGGCATCCTCCACGCCGGCAATGGTCAATCCCTCTGTAGACGTTGCAATAGCTGGAGTGGGAATCGTAGATTTCTCGGCGAATTTGGCGCGTTTTTTAAGTCTAAAGAAATACGATAGGGCTTTTTTGCTCGGTATTTGTGGAGCTTACCCGAAGAGCGGTCTTCAGGTGGGGTGTGTTGTCCGTATCGATACCGAAGTCGTTGCCGATATGGGGGCTCAGAGCAGGGAGGGGCATTTTATCCCATGGGGAACCCTGGTGTCAAAAGAGACCCGTTATAGTGGGGCCTCTATCCGTGATTTGCCGTTGTGCCTTTTGGATGCTCCTGGGGTTGCCGGGGGAACAGTCAACTGCTGCACGGGAACCCAATACTTGGGCAATCGTCGGGAAACCCTTTTCCAGATTCAGGTGGAAAACATGGAAGGGGCAGCTTTTTTTGCCGTATGTAAAAATTTTGGCGTGCCCGGCTATCAGTTCCGTGCCGTAAGCAACATGGCCTCTGACCGTGACGAATCCTCCTGGGATATTCCTCGTGCACTTTCCGCTTTGAAACAATCCGTTCTTGATCAACTTTTCTAATTCGGAATCGTTCTCTAAAAAAAAACTAATTCCGAAATCCGAAATCCGAATTCCTAATTCCTAATTAATCTCACACCTCACACCCCACACCCCAATGCGTCTCTCTCTCGGCATCTCTACCTGTCCAAACGACACCTTCATCTACGAAAACCTCATCGCAGGCCTAAAAGATTCCCCCTTTGAATGGGATGTCCATTACGCCGATGTTCAGACCTTGAACGAAATGGTCATGGCGGGCAAACTGGACGTGGCAAAAGTCAGCGCCCAGATTTACCCCCAGGTTCGCGAGAATTACCGGGGGCTTGGCTGTGGCGGTGCCATCGGTTATGGTTGCGGACCGCTCCTGCTGTCAAGCAAGGGGGACGAATTTGACCCCAATGGCGAAACCACGCTGCCCGGAAAAAACACAACGGCTGCCCTTTTGTTCAAATTTTGGTACCAGAAAAACTTCGGTGGTGCGCCCCGTCTCCGCTACGCCTTTTTTGATGAAGTGTACCGCGGGCTACTTGCGGGTTCGGTAGCTCAGGGCGTGACTATCCATGAACACCGTTTCACCTGGAAGCGGGACGGCCTTTATCTGTTACAGGATTTGGGTGCTTATTGGGAGCAGGAAACGGGTACTCCGATTCCTCTGGGAATAGCGGTTGCTCGAAAAGATTTTTCGAATGAAGTAATAGAGGGCGTTGAATCGGAAATTCGAAAGAGTCTAAAAATGGCATGGACGAGGGCTGAAATGGTAACCCCGTTCATTCAAGAAAAGGCCCAAATTGAAGAAAAAAATGTTATAGAATCTCACATAAAAATGTTTGTAAATGACTTTTCTGAGGCAATTGGCGAAAAAGGGAAAGCCGCCTTGGAACGATTGTGGATGTTGTCAAGTTGTTGATAAAGTGTTTATAAGTAAAAAAATCTTGTAATAATTCGTTAATGTATCTTTAAATTTACAAAATGGCGATTTTTTAGCAAAAACTTTATTTATTTTCCGTAAAGCATCTTTTTTATGGGAGTTCTATTATGAGCTTAGTAAACGACCTTGAACTGGAAGTCGAAAACTTCAAGCGCGAGTACGAAAAGTTCGAGCGCGGTAACAAGTCCGCCGGCACCCGTGCCCGCAAAGTCCTGCAGGACATCAAGAAGACCTGCCAGGAGATTCGCGTGTCCATCCAGGGGGCGAAGAAGGAGGACGTGAAGGAGTCTCAGACTCCTGAATCGTAATTTTTGCTTTGCATAAGGCTGACTTTGATTCCTTTTTTTGCGAAAAATGCCGTTTTTTCGCAGAATTGGTTTGACTAAACTCGATTTTTGAGGTATATTCCCACTTGAGTTTGATTTTGTCAGTCTTGGCAAATGATAAAGCTAAACGAATTTATGTGTTCTATGATTGGAGAAACGTAGCAGTATGACCCTAAAGAAACTGGTCTTAGTAACGGCCGGGGCGATGCTTCTTTCTGGAACCGCCATGGCAAAGAATATCAACGTGCCTGGCGATTACTCAAAGATTGCCGACGCTCTTGGCAATGCGGATGCTGGCGATACCATCTTGGTAAAGCGTGGCACCTACAACGAAAACATTACCTTGGTGATGGATGTGGTCTTGAAAGGTGAGGATCCTCTCACGACTATCATCGATGGTGGCCGAAACGGTCCGACCGTCATGGGTACTTCGGGTGCCGAGATGTCGCACTTCACTATCAGGAACGGTCTCGAAGGTATCCTTTGCGAAAACGCAGCCCCCTATATCCACCACTGCTACGTGCTGGATAACAAGGCCACGGGTATCGGTGCGTTCATCTCGCTTCCTCACCTCCGCAATAACGTGGTGTACGGCAACCGCTGGTCCGGCATCCTTGCTTGGGGTGCTAAGGCGCTGGATGCATCCATCGAACAGAACGTGGTGCTCCGCAATGGCTACTCCGGCCTTGCATTGAAGGGCCCCACCAACGTCATCGCCACCAACAACATCTTCATGGAAAACCACTACTACGGTGTGTTTGCCGACCCTGCTGCTGGTCAGACCAAGGTGGAGTACAACAACATCTACAAGAACTACTACCCCTTCAACCAGTTCATCAAGGTGAACCGTACCAACGTTTCCCTTGATCCGAAGTTCATCAACCACTCTCTTTCGAAGCCGAACTTCTACTGCCAGTCCACCTCGCCGATGCTCAAGCGTGGAAAGGGTAAGTTGGATATCGGCCTTACTGCTACTGAGATTGAGAAAGAAGAAGAGGAAGTAGAAGAGACCCGTAACCCGGACTCCGATGCCGACGGCATGTGCGATCCTTGGGTCTCCGAAGAAGGTCTTGCAGACAAATACGCATCGGTCTGTACCGGTGTAGACAACTGTCCCGAAGAAGCTGAAGACTTCGACGGTTACCAGGATGACGATGGCTGCCCGGATGCCGACAACGACCGCGACGGTATTTGCGATCCTTGGGTAGAAGCCAAGGCTATGCAGGCCAACTTCGCTCACGTTTGTAAGGGCGTTGACCTGTGCCCCGAACAGCCCGAAACCATCAACGATTACAAGGACGACGACGGATGCCCGGACGAAGTGCCGCAGCCGCCCAAGAAGGTCTTTGTGCTTGAAGGTGTGAACTTTGAATCCGGTAAGGCAACCATCACTCAGGATTCCTACATCTCTCTGATGAAGGTGGTGGACATCATGGAAACCTTCACCGAAGCTACGTTTGAAATCGTAGGCCATACGGATAACCAGGGTAACAAGGCCAAGAACAAGCAGCTCTCTGCCGACCGCGCCGAAGCTGTGAAGAACTTCCTTGTAGAAAAGGGTATTTCCGAAAGCCGTATTACAACATCCGGTATGGGTGATACCAAGCCGGTGGCCTCCAACAAAACCCCCGAAGGGCGTGCGCAGAACCGTCGTATCGAATTCAAGCGCACGGATATCAAGTAAAGGAGTAGATGATGATGCGTACTAGTTTCATCAAAACGTCAGTCCTCGGACTAACAGTAGCTGCCAGCGCGCTTTACGCTGAAGCAGTCTACTCCCCGCACAAATACCAGCAGAACGACTGGTTCGGTGAATTTGGTAGTAACAACACTGCTATGTATGTGAACCCCGCTGGAATTTCCATGACGGACCAGCTGGAAGTAAGTGCCGCTTTCTTCAGTTCTATCAGTGGTGAAGCCAGCCAGGAATATGTGAGCTTGGCTTTCCCTATGGATTACAAGCACACCATCGGATTCTCCTTCTTCGAGAACGGTGCTTCTATCGATGGCGGCAAGTCCTACGATGAATTCGCCTTCTTGCTGGGCTATGCCTATAACCTGATGCACTGCGTGGCCGTGGGTCTCGACATCTCTGTGCTTTACATCAACCAGTTCGATGAAGTGAAGCACGTGACCTTCGGTGCCGACGTGGGCGTGAGCTGGAACCCGCTTTCCTCCTCCAAGTATGGTGACTTATTTGTGGGTGTTGCTTTGCAGAACGCTCTGCAGCCTGCAGTAAGCACCGCCGAAAAGGATGCACCCACGGTGGTCCTCTTTACGGAGAGCGAAGCGTACAAGATTCCTGCTAACCTGAACTTCTCCTTGTTCTACCGCGGACTTAACCGCGCTCTCGAGGCCAAGGCCGAACTTTCTGTTATCGACGTGATGCACGACGATGAAGAAGGTGGTGAGGGCATGAACTTGGAAGAAAGCTTCACCTTGACCTACTATCTGTCCCCGCACCTTGGTGTTCGTCTTCGTTTCACGAAGGAAGGTTACCCGGTTGTCGGCGCTACGGTTAACGTGAAGGACGTAAGCTTCTTCCGCTACCTGCAGCTTGACCTGGAAATGTCTCACGACGACCTCTACGCCAAGAAGAACCGTGGCTTTATCTGGGCTGTGAAGCTCACCACCCGCTTCGGTGACACTCGTGAAGAGAAGATTGGCGAAGAACGGTATCGTCGTTTGAAGATCGAACCTGAAAACGATTACCGCGCTGCTATGCGTCTGTACTTGAACCGTCAGTTCCTCGAAGCCGCATACGCTTTCGGTAAGGTTCAGACCAAGTATCCCGCATTCCACTTGGTGGACCAGGCCGCGTTCTATAAGGCAAAGTCCTTTGAAAACCTCCGCATGCACAAGGCTGCCCGTGCCGTTTACGAAGACGCTATCAAGCGCTATCCCAGAACGGAACAGAACGCCAAGTACCACTTCCAGTTGATGAACATCGACTATAAGGAAGGCAAGTACACCGACGCTATGGCCAAGTACCAGAACATTGTTCAGGTGTTCGGCAAGAGCGACGTGAAGGCGGACGCCGACTATATCGCCGGTCAGATCAAGTTCGAACAGGGCCTCTATCAGGAATCTGTAGACCTGCTCGCCGCCATTCTCCCCGGTAACGCAAACTACTTCTATGCCCGTTACACCATGGGTATCGCCTACAGCCGCATGGGCAAGTGGGAAGAAGCCGAAAACTGCTTCCGCGACATTACGGAACAGCCGGTTTCCAACCAGTCTGAACGCGACCTGCAGGATGCCGCCAAGGTGAAGCTCGGCCATATCTACTTCTCTGGCGAAAAGCCCGACGTGGCTGCTGCCGCCCAGATGTACGGCCAGGTGGAACCGGGTTCCCCTGTGTATGACGAAGCAATGCTCGGTATCGCATGGTCCTTCCTCAAGGTGAACAAGCCCGACGAGGCATTGAAGCCTGCCAACTGGATTATCAGCAACCTTCCGGAATCCTTCCTGGTTTCCGAAGCCTACCTGGTTCAGGGTTACTGCTACTTCATCAAGAAGGACTACGACAAGGCCGTGAAGTCTCTGGAACAGGCCGAAAAGCGTACGGAACAGCCGGTTGTGTCTGTAGCCGCACGTGACAGCGCCCGTCAGGCTTACGAAGCCATGCAGAACGATTTCGATTCTGTTCAGGTCAAGGCTCTTGACCTTGCCCGTCAGTTGCCCACGCCTCGTGTGGAAAGCAAGCGTGAAGCTTTGAAGCCTGATTTCGATAAGGCCAACAAGGCTATCGAAGATTATGCTGAGTTTACTCAGAGGTCTATCCAGAGCGACCGCTTTGAATCTAACCGTAAGCGCATTTTGGACGACGCTGGCTTTACTCTGGCTACCGTCAAGACCAAGATGGCTGGTGGTGCCGGTGGTTCTGGCGCTGCTCAGGAACTGGAGGAATTGGATGACCTGGAGTAATCCGGGTTCGTCCCTTTTATAGAAATTATAGGTGGATAGAGAATAATGAAACGTATCTTACTCTTAACGGCAATGGTCCTTTCCTTGGTGGGAACCTCCTTTGCCGCTTCCGATCCCTGTAAGGATAAAACCGAAGAAGCCAAGAAACTCTACGCAAAGTGCAAGTCCATGGAAAAGGGCTCTGCAAAGTACAAGGAATGCGCCAACTCTTACAAGCTCCTTAAGAACCAGGCTGCTCAGGCTTGCCGTTCTGGTGGTCTTGACGAAGAAGGCATGCGCTCTGCTATCAAGCAGTGGGAAAAGCAGGTGAACAACTGTAAGGGTAAGCAGAACGCCCGCTGCGCTTCTGCCTTGCAACAGTTGGGCCACTACCAGTTCCAGTTAGAAGAAAAGCTCTTCCTGGATAAGCAAGCCCAGTACGAAGAAGACGTGGCATGGTGTGCCGACCGCGACAACAAGCCCGCCAAGTGCGCAAACATCGACCAGTTCCCCAAGGCAGACCACCAGAAGTCTCTGGGATATTTCCTGGAATACATCGACAAGTATCCCAAGGAAAGCAAGACTCCCATGGTGCTGTATCAGGCTGCTGCCGTGCAAGAAGCCAGTGGCGAAGACGAGAAGGCCTTCCGCCTCCGTGAACGCTTGGTCCGTAACTTCCCGGATAACGGCCTTGTTCCCAAGGCATGGCTCCGTATGGCAGAATACCACTTCATGAACCGCAAGTTCCGCGATGCCGTGGAAGCCTACAAGAAGGTGACTGGTTTCGAAAACCTGACGGGTAAGGAAGCTGCTCTTGCCATGTATCACTTGGCCGAATCTTACTACAACATTGCAGAATACGAAACTGCAGCCGTCAAGTACTACGACTACATCATCGGTGCCGACAAGGGTAAGTATCCCAACGACCTCCGTGCCGAAGCTATGGACTTCATGGCGGCCTCCTTCTCTGACTTGGAAGGTGGTGGTGTCGCCGAAGCCGAAGCCTTCTTGAAAGACAAGAAGGTGCCCTTCAAGGATTCTGTGTACTACCGTATCGGTATGAAGAACAAGGACCATGACCGTAACGAAGAAGCGGTGCAATCCTTCAAGCGTTTGATGACCATTAACCCGGACTACATTGATGCTCCTTTGGCCGATATTGCGATGATTGAAATCCTTATCATCCAGCAGAAGTTCGAAGATGCGCAGAAACACCGCTACACCGTGGTGAAGCGTTATGACCGCAACTCTTCTTGGTACAAGAAAAACCAGAAGTATCCCGAATCGGTAAAGAACGCTGAAACGGCTATCCGTGGCGCTATGCTGGATATTCCGCAGTATCACCACGCTCGTGCTGCCAAGCTCACCAAGGAAGGTGACCTGGAAGCCGGTAAGAAGCAGTATGCCGAAGCCATCAAGGCTTACGAAGCATTCTTGAAGCGTTATGCCAAGGAACCGTCTTGGGATGAATACAGGGTTCACATCAATTTGGCCCTGGTTTACCAAGAAATGCAGCAGTTTGCAAACGCTGCCAAGATGTTCAACTGGATCGTGGATTCCGACACCACCCGCTATGGACGCCGTCCCATGGGTGACAAGGAACTCCTGAAGAAAGAAGAAGCTGCCTATAACGCTGTGCTCATGATGGACCAGGCTCGTGAAGCTGCTAAGACCAAGAAGTACGGTGGTGATGCTACCAAGGCCTATAAGGGTGAAGAAACCAAGGCCTACTTTGCCCAGGTTGACAAGTACATGGCCAAGTTCGGTCAGAACAAGGAAGCTGCTGAACTTGCCTATAACGCTGCCATTGTCCATTACGAAGCTAAGCAGTATAAGACTGCCGTGACAGTGTTGCGCGATCTAGTGCAGCGTTATCCGGATCACCAGTACATTTTGCTGATTCGTCGTATGCTCGCCCAGTCCTTGCTGGAATCTGATCAGCTGGATGAAGCCTTGGTGGAATTTGAATGGCTGTACAAGCAATACCATGATGTTAAGGCCACCAAGAACGACTCTATGGCGAAAGAAATTGAAAAGGCTATCGCAGCAGTGCTCTTCCAGAAGGCAGAAAAGGCTGTCAAGGCTCAGCGCTACGAAGAAGGTGCTGTTGCATACTTGGCTCTCGTGAAGCGTTATCCGTTGGTTTCCTTCGCCGATAAGGCCGTGTTCGAAGCTGGTGTTGCTTACGAAAAGGCCAACAAGCACGAACAGGCTGCCGAAACCTTTATGATGCTCCCCAAGAGCTACGCATCGTCCTCCTTGACTATCAAGGGTATCTTGCGTGCGGCAAGTAACTACAAGAAAGCCGGTAACCCCCGTCAGGCTGCTCAGACCTTCTTGTTCATCACCAATAACTTCCCGCAAGACTCTATGGCCTTCCAGGCAATTGGCTTTGCAGCCCAGACCTTCGATTCCATTCCGGATAAGAAGCAGGCTGCTGTGACTTACGAACTGGCTTACAAGCGTTACCCCAAGGATGAACGTACTCCGAGCTTCCTTTATAGCGCCTGCTTGAGCTATGACGAAGCCCAGATGACTGACGAAGCCATCCGCTGCTCTAAGGACCTTGTCCACGACTATCCCAAGAGCACCTACGCCCTCGATGCAGCCTTCAGCATTCCTGTGGCTTACGGTAACGCCAAGAAGTGGGAAGAGGCCGCCAAGGAATACCATTTCTTCATCAAGAACTACACCGAAGACAAGGAAAAGCTGATTGCTGCCTACATCGGTGCTGCTCGTGCTTACATGGAACTTAAGGAAGAAGAAAAGGCCGTTGCTGATTACGACCAGACCCTTAAGAACTACGACAAATACGGTCTGCAAATCAAGAATGCCGATCCGGGCGTTCCTGCTGAAGCTGCCTTCTACTTGGGTGAACACGAATACAACAAGATGGAACCCTATGTGTTGAAGGGCAAGGAAAAGGAAAAGGCCGCGACCATCAAGAAGTTGGTGGAAATCCTGCAGGCCGCCATGGGTCACTACTCCAAGTCTGCGTCTTATGCTTCTGAAAAGTGGACCTTCCGTGCTACTAACAAGATGGGTATGCTCTTTGTGGTCATGGCCACCAAGGTTCGTGAACAGGAAAAGAGCGCCAAGGGCGAAGAAGAAATGTTTGCTGAACGTATCACTATCGTGCAGCAGCTGCCGCCTTACTACGACCAGGCTCGTCCTATCTTCCAGAAGAACATCGACCTTGCCCGTGACCAGGGTTTCTACAACCAGGATGTGGTCCAGGCCGAAGAGGGCTATATCGAAATGTACTACCAGCAGTGCGCCGTGTTTGCCGAAGTGGCTGACGCCTTCGCCAACGCTCCGCTGCCGGACTCCGCTGCCATCGTAAGGGAATATGTGGAATACGAAGGTGCTGTGAAGGAAGACGCTATCGAAATGGCTCACGAAGACTTGGAAGCCTATCGTGAAGAACTGAACAACAAGTCCGACGCCGCAAAGCAGGCTGCAGTGCCCGTGTGCGCCACCGGTATTAAGGCTTCTGCCCACTACGGTATCGACAACCAGTGGACTGCCAAGCTCTTTGAACTCTTGAAGCAGATGGATGAAACAAACGAAACCTTGAACACCAAGATTGAAAAGTTCGACCCGTCCACCTTGTTTGCTGACCCGGCATACTTCAAGACCAAGGCTCGTATCGAGCAGATTTCCAAGTCCGAAGTCATGACTCCGGAAGAAAAGCTCGCTACCTACCGCGACATTATCAAGGAAGCCAAGGCTGAAAACGAAAAGTTGAAGAAGGAATTGGCTGAACTGAAGGCTCAGATGGCCCCGGCTCCCTCCGCTGCCGGTGCTGCAGGTGCAGAAGTAGGCGCCTCTGAATCTGGTGCTGAACCCGAGGCCGCCCCCGCTGCTGCTCCTGCCCCGAAAAAGAAGGGAAAGAAGAAAAAGTAGTGCGGTAAAAACAATTTTACGGGGACCTTGTTCATAGGGTTCCCTCGCCTTTTAGGGGGATTAGGGATGATTTGCCTGCTGTAAATAAAGTTTTACCGCGCCAAGACTCCCTAAAACGCTCTAAAAAAAATAAATATGAACTTAAGAATTCAAAAAACAAACCAAAAACAACTCTAAAGGAGTACACTAATGTCTAAAATGCTTCAATCCTTCAGCCCTGAATCTGATGGTTACCAGTTCATGTGGATCATCTTGGTCGTGTTCATGATCGGTCTGGGCTTCTCCATCGAACGTATTATCTACATCATGGTGAAGAGCTCCAAGGGTCGTGCCAAGTTCCTGGCCGACTTCGGTAAGCTCATCAGCTCTCAGCAGTTCGATGAAGCACTTGGCCTTGCCAACAAGACCAACCTCCCCATTGCTCGCATCATGGCATCCATCGTTTCCACCCGTGCCGGTGGCCGCGAACAGATGCAGGCCGCATGCGACGCCGTGTTCCTGACCGAAGCTCCTCGTCTTACTCGTTATATCAGCATTATCCAGGTGATGGCATCTATCTCTACCTTGCTCGGACTGATGGGTACGATTTACGGTCTGATCTTCACATTCGATGCCGTGGCTAACAAACCCGCTTCTGAACGTGCTAAGGCTCTTTCCGACGGTATCGCTATCGCTATGGGTACGACGCTCCTCGGACTTCTCTCCGCCGTGCCTCTTCTGGTCATTGTGGGTCTTCTCAACATGAACTCCGAACGCCTGATCCAGGAAATGGAAGAAAAGGGCCTCAAGATTATCAACTCCCTCTCCTAATTTCGACTGAGAGTTTTAATTTAACGGAGTTATAAAACATGGCAAAAGAATTAAAGAAACCAGCCAAGCCTGAAGAACCGGACCTGTTGCCGGCCATGGGCTTGTTTACTATTCTGATTCCTATGCTTTTGTCTATGACCGCTTTCTCCAAGCTGGCTATTGTTGAAGTCAATCTGCCTGAACGTTCTATGATGCAGATGGACAACGACACTCCTCCGGAGCCCGACCAGCAGGCATTGAACCTTTCCCTCGCGATTACCAGCGATTATCTCGTGATAGGTGCTCGTGGTGGTTTCCAGCCCAACGTCTATTTCAAGGAAATGTGGACGTTCCGCTGCAAGTCCGATGCTAAACTGATTACCTACGCCGTTGACGACGTCAAGGCAACAGTGGAAAGTGGACACGGACCCAAGTGCAAAGATGGTTCTGAGATGGATAAAGAAAAGTATCTTTACGAAATCGAGAACATCGAACTCTGGGCAATCCAGAAGGAATCTGAAGAAGATCCCGGTAAGGTTATCTGGGCCCTGTACACCAATGGTGGCAGCGCTGAAGAACCCCTTGCTGACAGTGCATACGTAGATGGAAACAACAGCTTCCTCGCTCTCCCTGGCGAAGGCACCTTGGGACTTACCCCGCCGCCGGCTTTGAAGAAGCCCGGTGCAGGCGTGACCCTTGCAACCCTTACGCCTAACTCCGCTCGTACGCTCAAGCCGGACGTGGCCGCCAAGACCATGATTTACCCGCTTTCTGCCTACGACCTGATTGCGAAGGACCTGATTGCAATTCATACGCAGTTTATTGACCTCGAAGACGTGGATAACATTATCATCGTGGCAAACGACGATACTCAATTTGACAAGATTATTCAGCTCATGGACCGCTCTAAGGAAGCCGGTTTTGTGAAGATTCAACTTGCTAAGTTGGGAGGTTAATCATGGCTAGAAGAACTCGTAAATTTAGTGAAGACGTACCTTTCTCCCTCACGTCCATGATGGACATGATGACCATCATTCTGGTGTTCATGATTAAGAACTTGGACGCTGAAGGTCAGCTTTTGACTCAGGCCGAAAACTTGATTCTTCCGATTTCTACCTCCAAGGTGCAACCTACGGAAGTGTCCTTGACGGTGGTTGTCGATAATGCGTACGTTATCGTGGATAATGAAAAGGTGGTTCCCACTCCCGATGTCCTCAGTCAGGAAGACCTCCTGGTCGAAAAGGTGAACGACGTTCTGAAAGACCGTCGCGCTATCGAACAGGAACACAACCTGAAGATGGGCCTCCCGGCTGATGAAGCTGGCCATATCATTGTCCAGATTGACAAGAACATCCCGTACGATGCCATGTATAAGGTGATGGCCACTTGTGGCTTTGCCGGTTATACGAACATCGCATTTGCCGTGATGGAAAAGAACGGCGGGGAGGAATAACTATGGCTAAGAAAAAAGCTCCTATAGATCCGTTAGTAGCGTCTCTGATGCCGGAATCCGACAAGAAGATGGGCGCTATCGCCGGTATCTCTTTGATCGTTGCTCTTGCTTTCTCCCTGTGGGCTTCCATGTACGAAGCTGTGGTTGACGAAGTGATCTTCGAAGAATCTGCAGCTGCCGACCTTTCCGCTTCCATGGTGATGGACGAAAAGAAGGAAGAAAAGAAAGAAGAGAAGAAGAAAGAAGAGCCCAAGAAGCCTCGTAAGAAGGCTGGTGGCGGTGGCAAGCCCCGTGGTAAGGGCCAGCCCAATGCTCCCCAGACTCGTGGCGTGCTTAAGCTCCTCACTGCTCAGACCAAAAACGCTAGTGCTGCTGCCTACGACCTAATGAAGAACCAGAAGTTCACCAAGGACATCGATAAGGTTCTTAAGGACGTGGCAGGCCTCCAGACTACGGGTAAGACCGTTCTCGGTGGTCGTCGCGGTAAGGCTGATGGTGGCTTTAACGAAGGTTATGCCGAAGGCGGTTCCGGTGGTATCGGTGACGGTCTGGCTGGCCTCCTTGGCGGTGGTGGCGGTGGTATCGCTACCAAGGCTAAGGGCTCCATCAAGACTCCGTCTGAACGCGATATCGACATGGGTGCCGGTGGTGGATCTCGTTCCGCTGCAGACATCATGAAGGTTGTGCGTCAGCGTACTCCGGGTCTGCGCCATATCTATAACAAGTTCCTGAAGAAGAAACCGGGATTCCAGGGTAAGGTTACCCTGAAGTTCACGATCGCTCCGGGCGGTGAAGTTATCAGCATTTCCATTGCTTCTTCCACCACTGGTTACGGCGAGTTTGATGGCGAAATCAAGAATGCCGTGAGCCGCTGGAAGTTCAGCAAGGTGAAGTCCGGTAACACTACGGTAACCATTCCGTTCACCTTCTCTGAATAATTCAGGTCTAGCGATACGCTAAAAAAGGCCGCGCGAAAAGCGCGGTCTTTTTTCATTTTTCTGTTGCGTTTTTCAAAGAATATATTTAACTTTATGACAGATATTTCAACAGGAGTCCTGTACAATGAATTTTAAAACAGCTGCGGCAGTGGGTCTATCCTTCGGCGTCCTCGGCGTGGGGTCTGCCTTTGCAACCTTCGCTCGTGTGGAATCCATGGGCAAGAACACCACTTACATTATGGATGATGTTAGCATCTTTGACAACGCTGCAAACATCAACCTTTACCCGAACTACTTGATCGGTGAATTTGGACCTTATACCCAGGATGTGCCTACGGGAACGAACAAGGATCCGCAGCATCCGAACTTTGGTGGCATTTTCTCGCTTTCTTTGGGTGACGAAAACAATCCCGATCCGCGTCTCTCTATCGGTGGTCTTTTTGGCCGTATTAACAACGAGCTGATGCGTTATTTCCCGACGAAAGTTGTTGGTGAAACCTCTGGCGACACCACGGCAGTTCCTGAGACTGTGACGAACTTCGACGGCTTCTTGGGTGGTACCCTTTCTAACGGAGATGCTTGGGGCTTGCACATCTACATTGCCCACCAGGATGGTGGTGACAAGACGGAAAGCGGCGAATACCAGGTTGAAGATGGAGCGTATGCTTCTGCAGTCCAGGCCGATGGTGGTTTGAATCTGCAGTTCGGAAGCAATATTGATTTCGAGTTCAGCTTTGGCTTGGCTCGTATTCAGTACGGTCCGGAACACCTGAATTTCTTCGATGACGGTGATTTCTCCTTCCTTGCCAAGTCCCGCGCTTTCTTTACGCTGGACGCTCTGGACGGTGAGCTGGTGCCGGCCTTCTCCATGAGGTTGATGCAGGCTCCTGGTATCGAAGACAAGCATGCTCAGGCCGGTCTCGGTATCAATGTGGCTCTTGATCGTGGTTTCTTCTGGATGGGTGCTGACTTCATTTGGAACAAGCTGAAGGCTCACGACTGGTACTTTGACTACGAGTCTGGCGAATCCATTTATGACTCTCAGGGAGAGGAACACCCCCATTGGGACAAGCGTTCCGATATTGGCGGTATGATTACCTTCGGTATTGAGCGTAACATCTGGTGGGATTGGTTCGTGATTCGCGTTGGCGGTCAGAAGTCTATCCTCTATACCAAGTGCGACGTCAACGAGAAGAACAAGTCTGGTCAGGGTATCTGCCGTGAAGACGGAAACTTCTTCAGCACAAACCCGCTTGCTGACGGTACTGCCGATGACCATGTGGGCTTTGGTTTTGGCATCAACATCGAAGAAAAACTGAAAATTGATGTGACCGTTGCTGAAGACCTGTTGTTCCGTAACCCCTTCCAGGGTGAAGGCAGAATCTTCTCTAGAATCTCTGCGACGTATTCGTTCTAATTTGTTTGTATCAGGACTTGAAAACGCTCCCGCTACATGCGGGGGCTTTTTTGATAATCTGCATCAAGGAAAATTATTTAATATCCGCAGGAGCTTGGCGAAGAGTCTGTTATTTATGCAACGGATGGAGTAAAAAATACTCATATAAAATCGTATTTCGTTAGATGACTGCTGATGCCTAGTATCGTCATTCCCTTTGTTATTGAGTCATATAGTCTTGATCATGTCCACTAACGATAAAATAATCTCATTTGGGGAAAATAATGCGCCAAGTGCTGTTAGTTTGTGTTGGTTCATGGCGTGTTTCCGTTAAAACAGAATGTTTCTGATTATTTCAGAAGAAGTTGTATGTTGGATTGTGTGAATTGTGATACTATATTTTGTCTGTAATATAGCGATTACAATTAAAGTAAAGAAGTTTTCCATGAGCCACTTTATTGGACCACAGGGGGTCACTGTCCTCGGCTATGTTACCCCTTTGCTGATGTTCCTGTAAATTATCGGTAGCACCATCGCAAATGGATCCCGCGTAAAGGTGTCCTCGCTAATGGGATTCCCAGATAGGGCTAATGACGGGGGACTACATTCGCGGATACATCGTGGGAAAGCCCTTTTTTGCGAGAGTTTTTCTAAAGTCCAACGACCCTCAGGCTCTTGATCTGTGTATCGAGTGAATCAGGGAGGCCGCTTTTTCGATTCCCTTCTATTCGGTGGTCTATAACTTCAATAATTACCTCATGGCGGTCAAGCGGCTTCGTTTTGATACGTTCTATAGTTTTCTGATAGAGTGCGGAAACCTGGTCTCGATCACCTTCTTGCTTTTGCAAGTGGTGGGCTATCGGGGAGCGTGGATTGGTAGGGTGGTGAACATGCTGGAGCTTGCTCTGTTGGCGGTTTTCTACATACACCGCCAAAAAGAGAAAGGTTCGTTCGGTGACAAGATGCTTCTGATGCCCGCGTCCTTTGGAATTCCTAACGAAAACGAGATAAGCGTGACTGCCGATTCCACCGAAGAAATCCTGGACCTTTCCCATATTGCCGTTGCCTTTGCCCTTGAGCATGGAGCCGACAAGAAACGGGCCAGGTCTTTCGGGCTTTTGACCTAGAAAAGGACCTGAGCCTTGCTATCATTATGCGACGGGCGAAAGACGTGCGCTACGCCTCGACATTTGGTGCCAACAACCTTGTGATAAGGATATAAGCGGGGTTTCGTTACCGCCGAGGGCAAGTGCCGCCTATCCTTCGCCGCTTTCGCGACGGGAATAGACACACCCGCAGTAGTTTTGGCGGTAGAGCTTGTATTCGGCGGACAACTGGATAGAACGCTTGTAGCCGCCTTTTTTCTTGAAATCGCTGGGGAGTCGTTTGATGCCGTAGATGTCGCACTGCTCCTGCACCACTTCGTTTAGCACCTGGGCGTCTTTCATGGGGCTGATGGTGAGGGTGGTGGTGAAGTAGTCGGCGTTCAGTTCTTGTGCGAGGCGGGCCGCTTCGGCGAGGCGGAGCTCGAAACACTTGCGACAGCGCTTGCCCCCTTCGGGTTCTTTTTCCAGCCCACGGACGGCATCGTAGAATTTTTTCGGGTCGTATTCGCCTTCGATTAATGTGACGGGGTGCTTTGTCTTGAATTCTTTCACGAACCGCTTGATTTCTTCGACTCGGTGGCGGTATTCCTCGTCGGGTGCGATGTTTGGATTGTAGTAGAAGAGCGTAATCTTGAAGTATTGCGACAGGTATTCGATGGTGTAGCTGCTGCAGGGGGCGCAGCAGGCGTGCAACAACAGCGTCGGCACATCGCCGGTGCGTTCCAGCCGGCGAATGATGTAGTCCAGGTCCCGCTGGTAGTTGTGCTTGGGGACGTTACTTTTGTCGTTGCTTTTTATTAGGTTTGTCATTTTTTTCTAGAAAATAGTCTTTTTCCATCGTGACGATGCGGTTGAACGTCATGGCGAACCTGGTTCGCCATCTAGATTCCGGCTCATGGGCCGGAATGACGTTGGTTTAGGGACGGATAAGCGTGCCGCCCCAGTGTTCGTCAAAAAATTCCTTGAATAGAGGATCGCCGCTGGCCTTTAGTTCGTCAATAACTTCTTGGATGGGCCTTCCGCTGCGGTACAGCGCCCTGAAGGCCTTGTCTAGGCCTGCGATGCGTTCTTCGGAAAATTCTTCACCGTGGAGCTTCAGGGCGTGCAGGTTCAGACCGCCCCACTTGAGCGGAGTCCCGAAGGCCTTGCTTGCCGGTGGCACGTCCTTTTCCACTTTCAGGGTTGCCCCTACGAAGGCATAGGCTCCTACCTGGTTCCGCTGGGGCATTCCGACGTTTCCGCCCAGGGTGGCATAGCGCCCGATTCTGGCGTGGCCGCCCAGCTGGCACCCGTTAGAAATTACCGCCCCTTCGTCGATAAAGCAGTCATGCCCCACATGGGAGTATGTCATGAGCAATACTTTGTCTGCAAGGCGGGTGACTCCGCCGCCCTGTGCCGTGCCCCGGTTCAGGGTGCAGTATTCCCGGATGATGCAGTTCTCGCCGATTTTTAGCCGGGTGTTCTCGCCGTTGTATTTCAGGTCTTGGGGTGGGGCCCCCAGGACGGCCCCGTCAAAGACGCGAGTGCTTTTGCCTATGGAAACGCCGCCGTACACATGGACACGGGCTTCCAGCACCACCCCTTCGG
Source organism: Fibrobacter sp. (assembly GCA_017503015.1). Taxonomy (NCBI): domain Bacteria; kingdom Pseudomonadati; phylum Fibrobacterota; class Fibrobacteria; order Fibrobacterales; family Fibrobacteraceae; genus Fibrobacter; species Fibrobacter sp. The sequence goes on from JAFVTX010000023.1 coordinate 21,381, forward strand.
CAATTTCGGCTCCGGCATCTACAAGACACCAAGGGCCGATTGTCGCGGTCTCATGGACTTTTGCAGAAGGGTGCACAAATGCGGAGGGGTGAACCATGGCAGGGAATATAGCTAATGGAAGGTTAGAAATTCAGGGTGCCCACGGCCACGATCCAGAAACAGACGGCGCTCACCACGGCGAAGCTCCCCATGACGGTGCGTTCCTTGTAGCTGGTGCTGAAAAGAACCGTTGCCGTATAGAAGGTCACGTACAGCGCAAAGAAGAAGGCGAGAATCCGGGTGATGAGGAAGGGGATAATTTCGGGCAGGATTCCCCCTGCGCTGAGCAGCACGAACAGGGCCACGAACTGCAGGCAGGTCGGCACGATAAAGGCCTTGCGGAGTTCCGGCGGGATAACCTTGTGCTGGGCGTTCATGGCGTAGGCTCCCCAGGGAGCACCGCAGGCAAGGGCGATGTTCAAGACGATGGAGGGCAAGAAGGCGACAGCTCCGATGGCGGCGGCGATAAACATTAAGACAAAACTAGAATTATCAAAGACAATGAGATCCCCGCCTTCGCGGGGATGACAACAAAAAGACGTCCCTGGGCAAAGGAGCAGCCTAGGGACGTCAAGGGAGTGTTTGGGTATGCATTAAGATAGAATCTGGCAGGGCATAAAGCCCATAGGTTGTATACTTTTCTGTTTACCCGTGTAACCATGAGCAAACATTTCCTTTGAGGTGTTTTTTGAGAAAAAACAGGGCCTTTAGTCTCAAAAACGCACTTTTGCCTCGGCAAAACCCCGTAACGGGGTCAGGTGCAGGCGGTTAACGTCCTTGAAGGTGCAGACAAGGGAAATGTCCAAGTAATCTCCGGAAATAAGGAATTCCGAACGCAGGCGCATGTCGTCTCGGGGGCGGCCCTTGGGAAGGATGAAGGTGAATTTCGTGTAACTTTGTCTATAATCCGTGAATTTTGAGGATAATTCCAGGTGGGGAGGGGAAAAACCTTCGGGTCGGTCGTGCCGGACTCGGGCAGAAGCCCCCAGAGCCCAGAGTTCCAAGGGGGTAAGGTTCAGGCCGCCTTTCCAGTCCGTCTGTCTGCAGTTGGAGCCCGCGTCTCGGCAGGTGGCGCTGGCGGATAATCTCAAAAATTCAGGACCCGATTCCGCTCCCAGCTTGAGCCGGACCGCCATGGTGTCGGCGTCCAGGGGCTCTATAAGGGTCCCGTTTGCGGAAACTCTCGTGTCCAGCAGGTCGGGCGCCCTGACGGACAGGCTTTGGGACCCCCAAAACCTGCTTTTCTGGATGGTTTTGCTCAAGCGGGCATACCTGGGGAACTCCTCCCGATGGATATAGGCGGTGGTCCGCCAGCTGTAGGTGACGGCACCGCCTGGACCTGAGTTGCCGGCGCCGTTCTGACCCGCCTTGCTGACGGATTTTCCGGCGTTTGCGTCGTCGCGCTCCTTTTTCTCGCTGCCGTGCAACTGAACCTTGATAAGCGGGAATTCTTGACCGTGCTGCCACCAGGCGGCCACCTGCCCGAAGGGGAATTTCGTCTGTAGGCCTGCGGAATGGACGCCGTTGATTGGCGGGTAGGCGGATTCGGTGCCTTCGCGAAGGCTGCTGGTGCCGCTTGTGTCGCTGGTGCCGCCTGTGCCAAAACCGTGCCAGTAAAATGCTTCGACGCTGGCGATGCCCCGCCTGCCGTATCCCAGCCGGAACTGTGTCGTCTTGGCGGTGTCCAGAAGGCCTGCCACATGAAAGTTCCCGAAGGGGTAGAGGAGGGCCGTTCCCCAGAGGGTGTCCAACGGGATCTGGCTGTGGAGTTCCCGTGTGGAAACGTCTCCGAAATAGGCCTCGCTCCCCTGGTTCTTGTAGGCGAGAAGTTCCTGGGAGCCGAGCCTCAGGGTGTAGCGGTAGAACTGGACCTGCAGTTCTGTGCGGTGACTTTCCAGGTGTCCCGTGGAATCGATTCGACCTTTCCAGTCTATGTAGCCGTGAGGTGTGAGGTCTGGGCGGGTCGGGGCTTTCGCGGACTTCTTGCCGCTGGAAATTTTCCCTAGGGTGGAGCCTGCGCGGGTCTTGCCACTAGCCGTTTCGTCGCAGGGCTCTTGGGCGTAAGTCTGTGCAAGGAGGCAGGCCTCCTCTTGGTTGCCTTCTTCTAGCAGGTCCAGGATTTCGGTAGCTTCTTCGGCGGTAATGATTCCGTTGTCCCACCAGTCGAAAACCTTCGATTCGCCTAGCGGGGCGGCAAGAACGACCCCAGCCAGGGCAAAAAGTGCCGTCGCAATGACGGATGAGCGCAGGACTCCAGCTTCTTTTTCGTGTCTATCTTTGGACAAAATAAGCCTCCTCTATGTATAGACTTATTTTTGTTCCGAAAAGTGCCTAAGTTTTTTTATTTTTTCAATATGGCAAGTTCAAACTGGTCCAAGAAGCCTTTTTCTGCAGGGTCCAATTCCGGCGTGGCGCGGCAACCTTCCCGTAATGCCTCTGCCGCAGGTCGTGACTTTGTGCCCCACCTGAAGGCGCCCCGTACCGACTTTCCGCTGTTTAACGGTAAGCGGGTGAAGCCCTCGATTGAGGGACTGGACAAGCTCCTGCACTATTACGGTGTAGAACTCCAGCCCGAGACCTTGAAGCAGATTTGGGAGTTCCACCAGTTGTTGCGGGCCAACAACGACGACCAAGACCTGACCCGCCTAAACGCTTTCGAGACCATGGTGGAGCGGCACTATGCCGACTGCACGCTTATAAACGCCTATGTGCCCAAGTGGCCCGCCCGCATGATCGACGTGGGGAGCGGCGCCGGTTTTCCGGGAATTCCTCTGAAAATCGTGAATCCGGGGATTCGTCTTACGCTTTGTGAACCCCGGCCCAACCGCATCAACTTCTTGAACATGGTCATCGAGAAGATGGGCCTCAAGGGAATCGACGTTTTTGGTCACAAGGTCACCAGCCGCAGCATGACAATCCCCGTAGATGGCGTCATCAGCCGAGCCTTCGAACTGATGGAAAAGACCTTGCCCCGCATCGCCAATTCCTTGAAGGTGGGCGGCCGGGTGTTCTTTATGAAGGGCCCTGCCGTGGCCGACGAACTCAAGACATTTCACCCCGAAGATTACGGCTACAAGTTCGTAGGCAAGCACTTCTACACTATTCCCAACAGCACCCAGGAACGGGCACTGATTGTTCTGGAACGGGTGGAATAGTATCAAGTGATTAAAACAGAGCGGTTTCGCTGCAATTATTAGTCCTAACCACGGCCGTGCGGTCTAATCACTAACCACTAGAACTTGAACAGCATGCCAAATCGCATCTGGCCGTCGCGGACGCCGTCGTTGTCGCCTACGTCGCGGATGGTGGCAAAGTCGAACTGCAACATGTCCGAAATCATGAAGCCGAAACCGAAGTCCACTTCGCTACGCTGGCCCACGTCGTCGTAGAGGTAGCCCAGGCGGAGCGCGATGGTGTTGGCGTAGATGAATTCCGTACCTACGTTAAACACGCCCTGCATCAGGGAGTTCTTGGCGGCGGTAGCGCCGTGTCCGCCCCGTTCCGGGTTGGCGATGGATTTCCAGCAGGCGATGTAGAAGGGTTCGGGGTCGCCCTTGCTGTCGTCATAGACCACTTCGCGGTTGTAGTCGGCGGCCACGATCCACTTGTAGTCGGCAAGAGCCAGAAGCTCGTACGAAAGCCCAAGCCGCCAGGTGAGGGGGATGGGGTCTTCGATGGTCTTGTCCACGTAGTAGACGCTGGGGCCGATGTTGGCGAGAACCAAGGCTAGATTTAGTTTGTCTAAAATGACGCCCTTCTTGAGGATGCCCACGTCGAAGGCGTAGCCGAAGGTGGTTGCCTCCTCTTCGCCGGCGGCGGCTCCGGAGCTCAGGTCAGAATAGAAGAACTTGATAGAGAGGCCAAGACCGATGTTCCCGGGGAATCGGGTGCCGTAGCTCACGCCGCCCACGATTTCGGAACTGTTGTAGGCCACCAGGTCGTCGGCGTCGATATCGCCGGAAACCACCGTAGAACCGAAGCTCACAAAGTTCACGTGGAAACCGATGGTGCCCCAGTCTCCCATGGGTACCGTCATGCCGCCGTAGAGGTGGTACAGGTCGGGGATGTTCAAGATGGGCAACAGCTTTTCGTAGAAGGCGGTTAGCTGATAGTCGGCGTCCTTGTACTGCTCCATGCCGTTTGCAGTGCTGAACCAAACATCGTTACCCTGGGGGAGAACCGCCCACACCTTGTTTACCGAAAGTCCGTTGCCGCTGTGGTAGTGGGTCCATTCGTCGTCGCTCTTGACGTCGCCTTCGGCGGTGCCCCGTTCTAGTTCGGCCTTGCGGCCGCTGGCGGTGGCGTAGTCCGGCAGGTGGCGCCAGACGCCCTTGTCGGTTGCAATCCAGATGGCGCCCTTGCGGTCCACCGAGATGTCGTTGATGGTATTGCCTTCGAACTTGATCTGTTCCCACTTGCGCAGGTTGAAATGGGAGAGGCCGTCTTTGTGGCTGGCCCACACGTGGCCGGAACTATCGACGGCAAGGGCCTTCGGGTTCAGGTCCATGATGCCGTCTTCTTCGGTGAAGAGGCTCCAGCGGTCCTTGTCGTTAACGCTTTTCTTGGGAACCAGGCGGGCAACGCCTGCGCCTTCTACTGCCACAAACAGTTCCTTGCGGTTTTCGGACCACACCAGGGCGTTGATTTTCTGGCTGGGGAGCACCTTGCCCTTTTGCTCGAACTGTCCGTTGCGGTACAAGAAGAGACCGTTGTCGGTGCCTATCCAGAGGCTTGCGCCTTGGTTCACCAGGGCGGTGATGCGCCTGCTGCCCAGTTCTTCGTCGTAGTTTTTCCAGGCCTTGCCGTCAAAGCGGAAGAGACTCTTGGGGGTGCCTACCCAGAGTTTTTCGGTGCGGTTGTCGTAGATGATGGCCGTGATGGTGTCGTTTACCACCAGGTTCCAGGGCATCTTGACTTCTACCACGTCGGATTCTTCTTCGGCGGACTTGATGTCGTTGAACTTTTTCACCTGGCGGGAGTATTCGTCGATACCGCGTTCCGTACCTACATAGACCTTGACGGCGTCCTTAATCTTGGCGTTGCCTTGCAGGGTGACGGAGTGGTAGTCTACCCACTGCTCTCCGTCATAACGGAGGATGCCTTGGGCGGTTCCGGCCCAGAGTTCGCTCTTGGCGAAAAAGCCGTTCTTGCTGCGGGCCGCCATCTTGGTAAAGAAGGGAGCGGTCTTGGAATCGGCGGGGTAGGACATGCGCCATTCGTCGGCCAGGGGGCCAAAGGCAAGTCCTGCCGGGTTGTAGAACATGGCGGTGGCGTCGTCGGCAACGGCGGCGCCGACTTCACCCATACCCAGCTGGCGGGCGCCTACGGGCATTTCCAGGGTGATAATGGCGGATCCTGCGGCATGGGTCAGGACCGGTGCCGCTATCAGGAGGGCAAGGAGGGATTTACGCAAGTTGCCTCCAGTCGGGGACTTCGTAGGTGCTTCCGTGGGAGGGTACAACGGCCTTCCAGCCGGACTTGCTGGGGTTTTCCCAGGGCTGCTTGGGCAAAAGCTTGCAGTCGCAGCCCAGCACGTAGGGCGGCAAAATTTCGGCGTGGTTCCTTATTTGCTCGCGAGTAATAAAATTGTCTTCGCCGACGAACTTCACGTAATTCTTGCCCTTGGGGCCTAGTTCGATGCGGTAGGTGACGGTGCCGTTCTTGTCACCTTCGTCGATGGTGCGGATGGTCTCTTCGAGAGAGGCGTTCCACTGGCGGATATATTCTTCCCGCTGTTCGGGGGTGAGCTGCGTCTGGGTTTCTAGCCAGGAACGCAGGGATACTTCGGAGGGCTTTACGTTGGTGAGGGATTCCCGTGCGGGGCGGACCACCACGGCATACTGGCCGGAAACGTCGATAACCGGCTTGGGTTCTTCTTTTTCTTCGGTGCTGTGGATAACCACGTAGGCACCGATGGCCGCAAGAATAATGGACAGCACGACAATCGTTATGACAATAACAACAGATAGCATATTCTTTTTCCGTTCAACTGTGGAAAAACCTTACTCTGTAAAACTAGCATTTTCTATCTTGTGGGGTAGGAGTTTTTATGCCGAAATTGAAGATTTTCTTGGTCCTCGCGTTATTTTGTAATCTGTGGGCTATCCCTTTTAACATTGAAAGCGTCAGGGACGGTCAGGGCGACGAGATCCGCAAGGGCCAGCTTATCAAGGTCCATTTTAAGGGCTACCTGATTCTCGACAGCCTGCAGATGGAAGAAATGCGGAAAAGGGCCATGGAAGACTCCCTGGCGGCTCTGGAATTTGCAACGCCAGAGACATCTACGGATTCTGTGACAGCGGACAGTGCCAAGGCCGCCCCTGCCGATACGGCAAAAACCGCTCAGGATGCCACAAAGTCGAAGGATTCGAAGGCCACAACTGCAGACATGGCTAAGGACTCAAAAGTCGCCGTGCCCGCCCCTACGGATAGTGCCACTGCGGCGAGGAACATTGCGGCCACGGCAGACAGCATCGCCCGTTACAAGGACAAGTGGCTCTACGCCAGTTCCTACGATGGAGAGCCTCTGGAATTTACCTTGGGAATGGGGCAGGTTATCCAGGGCTGGGAAAAGGGAATCCTGGGCATGAAGGTGGGTGAAATCCGCTACCTGACGGTGCCTGCGGTCATGGCTTATGGCGACCGTTCCCTAGAAAACATTCCGCCCAATTCCGACCTGTACTTCGAGGTGGAGCTGGTCCATGCCGACCCGCCCATGGAGCCGGACAAGTTCCCCCAGAGTGTAGACGCCCTCAAGTGGAAAGAAATTTCCAAGGGCCTCAAGGCCTACGACGAGAAATCGGGTAGCGGCAAGCCTGCAGTCGCTGGTGCAACCCTCAAGACCCATTACACCGGCTGGCTCCTTTCGGGGCGCAAGTTTGGCAGTTCCAAGGACTTGGGCAAGCCTTTAGAAGTGGTTCTCGGCAACGGCAAACTTATCAAGGGCTGGGAACAGGGGCTAGACGGCATGCGTGAAGGCGGGGTCCGCTGGCTCCGTGTGGCGCCAGCCATGGGCTACGGTGCAACGGCTTATTCTATGATTCCTTCCAATTCCACCCTGATTTTCCGGGTGGAGTTGGTGGAGTCCGAAGTGGATTCCGCAGTTGTCGAAAAGATGGACTTTTTCCCGGATACCACCACCCTTGCTCTTGAAAACGGTTCCGAAGGCCTGCGCTACGCCATCGTGAAGCCTGGCGAGGGAGAACCTGCGAAGGTGGGCTCTAAGGTCCGGGTGCATTACACGGGCTGGCTCACCAACGGTCACAAGTTCGACAGCTCCCGTGACCGTGACCAGGAATTTAGTTTCCCCTTGGGCGGTGGCCGTGTGATTCGCGGTTGGGAGTTGGGGGTTGCCGGAATGCTTCCCGGCGAAAAGCGCATCTTGATTGTGCCTCCTGGCCTTGGCTACGGAGCCCGTGCCGCAGGCCCCATCCCAGGCGGTTCTACGCTTATCTTTGCCGTGGAGTATTTGGGCGAGTAATGTTCAAGTCCTTCTTTGAAAAACTTCACGAGGCGTTTTCGTCGGTGCTGCCGGTCACCTTGATTGTGCTGTTTCTTTCCTTTACGCCCCTGGTGGAACTTTCTACAAAGGAACTGGTTGTTTTTTTGGTCTGTGCGGTATTCCTCATCGCGGGAATCGGACTTTTTAATCTGGGGGCGGACCTTGCCATGACGCCTATGGGCGAACAGGTGGGCTCTGGCCTTGCCAAGTCCCGCAAGTTGCAGCTGCTCGCTTCGGTCTGTTTTGCCATGGGCGTGTTCATCACCATTGCAGAACCCGACCTTTCGGTGCTTGCCGAACAGGTCAAGCAGGCGGTACACCCCACGCTGCTGGTGGCCACGGTGGGCGTTGGCGTGGGACTGTTCCTGCTGCTTTCGATTATCAAGATTGTTTTCAGGCTGGACCTTTCGAGCATCATCATCTTTTTTTACATGGTGCTTTTCATGTTGGGCATGCTCATGGTGTCCATGGGCAGGGAAATTTTTGTCCCGCTGGCTTTTGATTCGGGCGGCGTGACGACGGGCCCTATTACGGTTCCCTTTATCATGGCGCTGGGCGTGGGTGTGGCCGGCGCCATTGGCGGTAAGCATGCTAGTGAGAATAGTTTCGGCTTGATTGCCCTTTGCTCCGTAGGGCCGATTCTCGCTTTGATGGGCCTGGTTCTTTTTTCTAAGGGCGACCTGACTTATTCCCTTGAGCCTGCGGCCTATTCTGTAGACGCATGCCTCGGTAGCCATTTTATTCCGACTGTCCTTGAGGTGGCCAAAGAGGTGTTTGTTGCCCTGGCACTAATTGTGGTGTTTTTCATGGTGCTCCAGTTTTTTGCCTTCAAGCTTTCCCGCAATAGCCTTCTTAGAATCGGGTTCGGCATCTGCTATACCTTTGCAGGGCTCCTGATATTTTTGACGGCGGTGAAGATTGGCTTTATGCCCGTGGGCTTCGAGCTTGGCCGCGCCCTGGCCCAAAGCCCCCATATTCTCGTGGCATCGGGCTTTGTCATCGGCATGGTGGTGGTGCTTGCAGAACCTGCGGTGCACGTGCTGAACAGGCAGGTCGAAGAAATTACCGGCGGCCTCGTGACCAAGCGTTCCATGCTGGTGGCCCTTTCTATTGGCGTGGGCGTTTCTATCGGGCTTTCCATGTTCCGCATCTACATGGGCTTCCCCCTGATTTACTACCTGATTCCCGGCTATTTTGTTTCCCTCGGCCTGTCGTTCTTTGTGCCCAAGCTTTATACGGCTATCGCCTTCGACTCGGGTGGTGTGGCCAGCGGACCCTTGACCTCCACCTTTATACTGCCTCTTTCTATCGGGGCTTGCTCCGTCATCCACGGCGGTGACGATTCCATTCTGAGTTATGCTTTCGGTATCGTGGCCATGGTGGCCATGACTCCCTTGATTACCATCCAGATTCTCGGCTTCAAGGCCATTGTTTCTAGGTTCTTCAGGAACCGCAACATGATGCGCCGTATCCAGGATGCCGACGACGAGCAGATTATAGACTTTGTGTAGGGAGCGGTATGGCTGAAAAGGAAAGACAGGTCAGGCGAAAGAGAAGCGGGTCTCCCGATGGGCATTCCAAGGTGTCCATGAACCGCCTCAAGATTCTCGTGACCATGGTGAACCGCGCCAAGGCGGATTTTTACATGGACCACATCCAGTCTTTTGGCGTGAACATGCAGATGGTCTTTTATGGCAGGGGAACCGCCTCTCAGGAAGTTCTTACGGCCATCGGTCTGGTGGATTCCGAGCGTGCGGTTATTCTGAGCGTGATAGGCGAGGACAAGCTCAAGGCGGCCCTGGAAAGCATCGAAGAAAAATTCAACACCATCGCGGGTGGCAAGGGTATCGCCTGTACGATTCCCATGACAAGCATTATCGGCAAGTCCATTTTCAACTTTTTGAGCGACAACCGCAAGGCGGTACGGAGGAACGAGAAATGAGCGCAAGCAAGCACGAGATGATTATGTGCATTGTCAATGCCGGATTTTCCGAGACGGTCATGGAGGCGGCCAAGAGTGCAGGCGCCCGTGGCGGCACTATCCTGAACGGTCGCGGCACGGCCAACAAGGAGGCGGAATCTTTTTTCCACATCGCCATCCAGCCCGAAAAGGAGGTGGTGATGATTCTGGTGTCCGCAGAAATCAAGGACGCCGTGCTCCACGCCCTATACCAGAAGGCAGGGCTAGACACCATGGGCCAGGGCATCGCGTTTTCGCTCCCCGTAGATGAAGTGGTGGGGCTTACCCCGTGGAAAGCCGTAGATAAAGACGGCAAGACCCTCAAGATGCCCGCCGTCGCGAAGGCTTAGGCTTTGCAAATTCCAAAGAGTAAAATTGTCAACTGGACTTAACGATTTTTGCTTGATTTTGTTAAGTGTGGTTGCCAATTATGCGTAATTTAGAACCATTTTGATGTGGTGCTTTTTTTGGAGGGTAGCAGTCGCTTGCCTCGATAAGGACTTCTTGCAGGAATTCGCCGGGCTGATAGCCGAAAAATGCGGCTAGCCGGATGAAGTTTGCCATGGTGAGCTGGGTGTGGCTAAAGTGCCCGCTCTTGCGCTTGATGCCGACTTCCACGCCGTAGAGGGTGTTCTTGTGGAGACCGAGCTGGAACGCGAGCCCGTCGCGGGTGATGCCCCTTGCCTTGCGGTGCCGCCTGAGTACCTTTGCGAGGGCTTCGGAGAAGCGGTCATCCTCAATTTTCTGCAAGTTTTGCAGGTCTATCTTTGGCATGTGTAGCATGCCAAGATATTAGTTTTTGGACTGTCCTTGGGGTATATAGATGTCTGTTATTATTTTACAGAGGATTGTGATAGCGTGAAGAAGGCTTGGCGGGGTGGCGAAATAGCTTGAAGGGGCCAATTTTGCTTTGTTTGTTCAAAAAAAGCAAGAAAAACCACATATCTCTGTGATTTTTGGAAAATAATGATGTATATTTCGTAAATGTTACAGATGTCTGTGACTCCTGGTCGGGGTTATCCCGGTTCTGGCCAAGTAACAACACAGGGAGATAAAGAGAGGATAATCATATGGTCAAAAAAATAATTTTGGGCTTGCTAGTGACGGCTGCATTCTGTTTTGCGCGTCAGTGCAAATGGACTTATGTAGAATTCTACCAAGTGGATGGCAATGGCAATTTTCTACAAAAGGTGGTGCTGCCAGATCACGATGTAGATTTCAGGGGCGATGGTGATAAAGTCTTTGAGGCATTTTATGAATGCGATGATGGTTACAAGAGCTCGACTACTCGTACCTCCTTCGACCGATTAGTTCGTTCTGCGGAAAATAACACCATACTGTATTTTATCAGGACTACTGGAGCCTCGTCATGCATGGCTTGGACTTTTATTTACAATGGTACGATAAAAGATGATGGCGCAACATCAACCAACTGTGGACTATAGTTTAGAAATATAAAAGCAAATTTTTCAAGTGAGATAAAGATGAAAAAGATACTAGTCTTGACGGGACTGGTTTTTTGGGCGGTTCTTGGCATGTCATGCGGGAACAATGCTGAAGACACATCAGCCAAAAATTCGTTCTTTAATCGAGAAAGTGCTCAACAAGATCAGGCTCCCGCAGAAGACACATCTGTCAAAGATGCAGACGGAAACTCGTATAGAGTAGTAACCATAGGTAACCAGACCTGGATGGCGGAGAATCTCAAACTAAGAACGAGTGATTCGTGGTGCTACGATGATAACGAATTGATGTGTGAAAAATATGGGCGCTTGTATACATGGGCAGCTGCTATGGGGTATCCGAGCAGATATAATCATGAGCAGCCTGATGAACAATATCCACACAAAAATGTTTGCCCTGCTGGGTTCCGGATTCCGACTGAATCTGATTTTGAAACTCTATTTGCTCATGTGAAAGACGCCGGTGAACTAATCTCGACGACACTTTGGGGTAATTATAATGGGTCTGACAAATATGGATTCAATGCGTTGCCAGCTGGTTTTCGCATGGACCAACTATATCCAGACTGTGAAGGCGAATACAGCGATTGCATCACTGAATACTACAATCGTTTGGGAGAAACGGCGGAGTTTTGGACATCTACAAAAGTTAGTAATTCTTCGGTAAAAAGCGTTCAATTATATATGAAGTCTCACAATATATGGAACGGAGATAAATCATATGGTTATAGTGTTCGTTGCATAAAAGACGAATAAACTGTGAAACCTCCCGTTCTATTCACAATCTCTTTAATTTTACACGGGCCGGTATTATTTCTATAATCATGAATGACCGTAACTACTGGTCGTGGCGCTGTCGGCTTTGACCAGGTGACAACACAGGCAGGTAAAGAGGGTAATCATATGGTCAAAAAAATAATTTTGGGCTTGCTCGTGATGGCTGCATTCTGTTTTGCGCGTCAGTGCAAATGGACTGATGTAGATATCCACAATGTGGGGGAGGGCACTAGAGGCTCTAATGAACACTTTTATGCAAGTTATGAATGCGATGATGGTTACAAGGGCTCGACTGCTTCTATATACAACCGATTCGTTCGTTTTGCGGAAAACAATACCAAACTGTATTACATCAGGATTTCTGGAACCTTGATATGTGAGGTTTTAACACTTAATGACAATGCGGTTTCATCTAATAGCGCTGAATCGAGCAAATGTGGACTATAGTTTAGTTTCGAGCGGAAGATGCATTAAAAACAATGGATGCGTCCTTCGTATAAATTTGGTGTATGCGGGGCGCCCATTGGAAAATTTGACCAGATAAGAATACTCTGATTTCATAATAATCTAGGAATTTTTATGCAAAGAATAACCGTTCTTATTTTCCTGTTGACCCTATTTTGGGGAAATTCCTTTGGGTGGGTCGATCCGGCATCAAAGATAAAGAAAGTTACTGCCAATATTAAACTCGCTTCGATTCGAGACAAAGAGACCGGAGAACTGAAAACATTTTATGATGATTGCGCTTTCAAGGTCTATAACGGTGAAGGGAGAGTCATTTATTCCTATGGAAGCAAGAAAGAAAGTGTAGAGACTCCGTGTAGGGCTTATACGGTGACGGAAACGCCGGATTATGTGATAATCGTCAATGAAAATTCGGGTTCGGCAAAAAAATGTCAAAAACTTGAATACGATGGTAATACCTGGAATACCTATCCACTCGGCAACTGCTTTTATACGCGTGATGATTGTATTCGTCCAAAGATGACATGCTCCAATGGCGTAAACGAAGGCTGGCGTAACTATCAGGAGATTGTAAAAAAGAATGCCGGGCTTGTAAGCGGGCGAAAAGTTCTAGAGAACAGTTTTGAAGCAGAAGTTGGAAAGAATGTCATTGAATTGTACTTTGATAGGAAAATTCAATTAGAAGGGGACCAAGTTACATATCGCGGAAAGGTGTATCGCTTGTCGAAGCGCGATCATCAAATGTTGGTTAGATTCATTCTTAATAAGTCGGATTGTGAAGGAAAAAACCATAGTCGCGAGCATCGATACCTTGAATGCAAACAAGGCCGTTTGACAAGTTCCGACAAAACTGAAGAAGAAATTGCTAGCGGCCGTTGCGACCCAGTAGAGGTGTACACAATTTTTGATGCATATGAAGATAACTGCGACAAAAAAGATTGTGCCCCTCCTAAAGAAGTCGTCGAATATGCAAATAAAATGTGCGCAAAAGGAGAAAAAAGTTATTGCAAGTCTGTCCAAGAAAAAAACAAAGCGGAAAATCTTGCACGGAAAAAAGCAGCGGATATTGCAGAAAAGAAGGCAAGAAAGCGTGCGGAAAAAGAGAGATTTTTGGAATCCTATAATTCAGATAGGGATGGTTTCTGTTCAGAAGGATACGAAGAGTCTTCTATGAGCAATTTATGCGAAGGCCTTGACCTCTGTCCAACTATTTCAGGGGCCAGTCCCGACGGTTGCACGGAAGAAGTCCGTGCAATGAGAAAAGAGGAAGCCAAGGAGACCATCGAACTGCAAATACGGCAGTTGTTCGACAGCGATAACGACGGGTTCTGTTCGGAGGAGTTTGTCTGTTTGGATAAATGGGGCGAGTGTGCCAAATATGCAGCATCCCTTGGAATAAAAGGAAATCTCTCTTTCAAGAAATACAAGTATTCCAATCCGTTCCTATCTAAAGCCGAGAAAAAAGCCGCTATTGCCGATGCGAAGGAAAAGGTTTGCACGAAAGGCTATATCGACGCGTGTCCTTACAATTGGGGTCGAGCCATGGGATGCTCCAACCAAAATCTTAGGGAATATGTTAAGAAGACTTATGGCGACTACGACCAGGACCACGATGGATTCTGTGACAAGTGGATTGAAGAAATGGGACTTTGGAGAGCCGAGGGTATCGGCTGTGACCAGGACTATCTTGACGAATGTCCCACGGAATTTGGCGGCGAACGAGGCTGCCCGAGGCAACAAGATAACAGTTTTGCGCGACAAAAGGCGAACCGGCCGAAAGGACGCTGCTGCCCGCCTGGTGCCATAGGGTGCCATGATGATTGCACGCAGTCTGAAAGGAATGCTGGAGGCAAGAATTACGACAATAGCAGACAAAATAATGGAAACGGACTTTTCGTAAACGGGAAGAAAGTAAAATTCTGGTGATGTTTTTTCAAGTGAGGTAAATATGAAAAAGATACTATTCTTGACAACGCTCTCCATTTGGGCGGTTCTTGGCATGGCATGCGGGGAAAAGGCTGAAGACACAACAGCCAAAAATCCAGACCCCGATCAGGACGGAATATGCAGCCCTTGGGTAAGTCAAAATGGCGTTATGGATAAATATGACGCTGTCTGCAGTGGTGTCGACAAGTGCCCCGACCAGGCTGGTTCCGTAGATGCAGACGGTTGTCCCTAAGGCCGCGCGGCCATGTGGTTGGCGCGGTGTGGTGCCTTTTATTTCAATCAGGAGTTCCTATGTATTGTGAACAGTGCGGAAAAAGAATTGCGGAAACGGCAAAGTTCTGCCCCTATTGCGGAAACGCTGTGGGGATAGCGGATTCTGTCCAATCTCAACAGAGTGTAAAGCAGGAAATATCAACCCCGCCTTCGCTTGAAACTAAACAAGGATCTATCCCGGCATCCCTTGAAACGAGGCAGGAATATACCCCGGCTTCGCCCGAAACAAGACAAGAACAGAAATATGTCGGGTTCTGGGCACGATTTGCAGCAAATTTTCTTGATGGTATTTTGATCAGTATATTCGTTTCTCCGGCTTCGATCCGTATAATTTATTTATTATCTAAGGGAAAAATAAGAAGTGATTGGATAAGTGAAAGTGCGTGTGTGGCCATAGCTTTTTATAGTGTACTGTATATCCTTTCTCAGGTTATACTCCTCGTTCTTTGGTACAAGAAACAAGCTTCGATTGGTAAAATGGCTATTTCGGCCAAGATTGTTGACGCAAGGACGGGTAAGGCTTCTACAAAGAATCAACTTATAGGGCGATATTTTGCATACTTGCTTTCTTTCCTTCCTCTGGGTCTTGGATTCCTTTGGATTGCGTTTGATTCTAAAAAACAAGGGTGGCACGATAAGCTCGCTGGGACTGCGGTGATTTATGTCTAGGAGGTAATTGACAATGAACAATAAGAACAGATTTATTGTGCCCCTGGTCTTGGGGCTTGTGGCGGTTCTGTTTCTCGTCGCAGTAGTTGTTACAGCGGTTGTCTTAAAAACATCCGATAAAATTGTCGGCCTTGACAATGAGTGCAATTATTCGCACAACAGTTCCCTCATTAGCAGTATTGCCGCTATGTTGGGAAACCGGGCCGCTGAATATAATAAAGGCGTTTGCTTGCTGGAAAAGAAGGAATATGGCGAAGCCTATGATGTCTTTGTGTCTGCCGCTGAAAAGGGGCTTGCAGAAGCTCAATGCGAACTCGGGTATATGTACGCAGAAGGTTTGGGAGTTACCCAAGATCCTGAAAAATCGGAACATTGGTACAGGATGGCTGCAAATCAAGGAGATGGGAGTGCTTTAGTCTCTTTGGGATTTATGTATTATGATGGAACGGTTGTGCCAAAGAATCGATTGGAAGCCGCAAAATTATGGGAAAGGGCGCTTGACATTCATCCAATTCCTCGAGGATGGGATGTTTGGCATGTCGATGTTGAATTTTTGTTAGGGGATATGTATCTGAATGGAGATGGGGTTGCGCAAGATTATGGCGAAGCTCTTCGTTATTTGACACGGTCGGCTAACGCCGGTAATGCAGTAGCCCAGAACAATCTTGCTTATATGTATGCGGTAGGCAAGGGTGTGGAACAGAATCACCAAAAGGCTGTTGAATGGGGGATGAAATCGGCTATGCAAGGTAACGCTCAGGCTCAGCTTTCCGTGGCTGGAGCTTATAAACGCGGTGAAGGCGTGGAGCAGGATTACGAAAAGGCTTTTGAATGGATGGAAAAAGCTGCAATGCAAGGTGACGCCGTGGCTCAGAATGAATTGGGTATTGCGTATGAGCTAGGCAAAGGCGTGGAACGGGATTATAACAAGGCCATTGAGTGGTACCAAAAGGCGGCCGCGCAGGGATATCAGATTGCACAGCAAAATCTGGAGCGCTTTTATGAAGCCCCATCCGCTGGTTGGGAAGAAATCGATGAAACGGCTGAAAACACATCAGCCGAAGATCCTGACCCCGATCGTGACGGCGTCTGCGATCCTTGGGTAAGTCTAAATGGAGTTATGGATGAATATAACCATCTCTGCAAGGGTGTCGATGAGTGCCCCGCTCAGGCTGGTTCCGGAAATGCCAACGGTTGCCCGTAATTACCCTTGGGATGAAAACTAAGGAGACGTCATGAGCACTGTATTTATCATCCTTCTCGTAATCCTACTGATTATCGTTGGCATAATATTGCTCGTCAATATTGGCATCCGATTCGCCATCTTCACTGCCAGTACCGTCATCGACATTGTCAAGAGCCCCGCATCGCTGTTTTTTATCATGTGCTTCATAGTGGTAGCCATTTTGGCACTTCTCGCTAACCAAAAATCTGCGAGGGACTCGTCCTATGACCATGGCAAGGATATTCCTGTAGCTACAGAATACAAGCGGTCTCTCCTCGAAAATAAGCGCACTCATTTTAACACAAGCGAGACAAACACGCCAACCCGCGAAACGCAAGAAGAACCGATCTACGTCGATGAGATGCCAGAACATAAACCAATTATGGATTTTATAGAGGAAGAAGTTTCCAGCGCGGAGGTCGTCTATGACGCCCAAGGAAATAAATACAAAACTGTAAAAATTGGCGAACAAATTTGGATGGCGGAAAACCTGAATTACAGGACGCAGGATAGTTATTGCTATCAAGACGATGAAACGAATTGTTCCAAGTATGGTCGTCTATATACCTGGAATGCAGCTAAAATGGCATGCCCGAGCGGCTGGCACTTGCCTTGCGGTGCCGCCTGAGTACCTTTGCGAGGGCTTCGGAGAAGCGGTCATCCTCAATTTTCTGCAAGTTTTGCAGGTCTATCTTTGGCATGTGTGGCATACCTAGATATTAGTTTTTGGACTGTCCTTGGGGTATATAGATGTCTGTTATTATTTTACAGAGGATTGTGATAGCGTGAAGAAGGCTTGGCGGGGTTCCGAAATAGCTTGAAGGGGCCATTTTTGCTTTGTTTGTTCAAAAAGCAAGAAAAATCACATATATCTGTGATTTCCGGGCGAGAATAATATATATTTCCTAAAAGTTACAGATGTCTGTGACTTCTGGTCGGGGTTATCCCGGCTTTGACCAGATTAGACAAAGGGAAATATACTCTAGAGGTATAATATGAAGACAATGAAAAAGATGGCTTACAAGAAGCCCCAGCTTATCGCCAAGAACAACCCCACCGGCAGCTTCGCTGCTGGATGTCCTGCTAACCACCGTTCGTTTAGCAGCCAAACTTGCTTGAACTGCGAACGCACCAAGTAAAATAATACGCAATTCTCCTGCGTGCGGGGGTATGCCCCGAACGCCTGGAGTTTGCTTTCACTAGGGGTAAAGGCTTTTGCACTCTTGCCTTATAGCCCCATAAAAACTGAGAAAAAAATGGAAAACTATGAAAATTTCAAAAAATCGATTGATTATGTCATCGAAATGTTAAACACATTGAAAGAACAAATGAAGAAGGAAGATTCTCTAAGTCGGGAATTTATTGATACAATGGATAACTTCAGGGGGAAAATTGAGAAATATTTAAAAATATAAGTATTGCTTTGAATCCGTTTCTTTATGACCCCAATTGAACATTTAAAAAGCCTTTCCCTTGAAATATCCAACCCGTGCAATGAACGTTGTGTTCATTGTTATCGAGTTTGTGATTCTACAAGGTAAGGGTTTTTAACCATTGAAGATGTCCGACTGGTATTTAAGCAAATTGAGAACATCCGTTCCGACAAATTACAAGTGACTATCACTGGCGGCGAAGCCCTGCTGAATAGAAATTGGAAAGAAATTCTAGCCTTTATTCAAAATGAAGGATGTTCGTTCAGTCTATTTTCTAACGGAACGCTTTTATCGGATGCTGATGCGGATTTTCTTGCATCTCTTGTCAGCAAAGGCCTTAAAGAAGTTCAATTGTCTATATATGCCTTGGATCCCGTTATTCATGATAACGTGACAAACTTGAAAGGGTCTTCAAAAAAAACTTTACAAGCTCTACAAAAGCTGCGTATGCGCAATGTTCCTGTTTTCGTTTCGTGCCCGGCGATGCAAGTTAATAAGAATAATTTGGCGGATTTGATGCGGTGGGCAGACAAGGAAAAAATCCCATCGTGTGTGGATTTGTTTATTTTCGGAGCTTCGGATTATTCGGAAAAAAATTTGAGTCAAAGGTTGAATTTTGATGACTTGGAACGTTTCTATGAAGAAACGATGCAAAACAACGGGGAGTTGGCATATGTATGGGGGAATAATCGCCAAAAAACGAAGCCATCGGAATGCCTTTTTTATGGGGAGGCGGCGAATGGACTTTGTATTTCTGGAGATGGTTCCATCTATCCCATGATAGGGTGGTATGAAAAATTGGGGAACATCCATCAAGATTCGATAGAGAATATTTACGCCAATCATCCGGTATTGCAACAGTGCCGGAAAATCAATGTCTCAGATTTTTGCGAGTGCATTAAATGTGATGCTTATGGTTACTGCTCTTTATGTCCGCTGCCGCATCTTTCTGCTAACCATGGCAATCTTTTGAATTTAGACAAATCGTATTGTGATTATGTACACAAGGTGAAAGAACTTGCACAACGAAGGGATAAAGTTATGGAAGAACTTGCAAAAAATAAAAAGGATGTCATAAAGTCATTGTCAGATAATAAACGATTGAAAGCTCACCATGATATGTTAGTAAAGCTGTTTTTGAGGACAAATGATGAAAAATTAAAAAAAACTATTAAATGATGCAATTGTTTTCATAGCAGATTCAGGGATGATTAATAATCCCGAAAAGATAACTCTTGCTCTTTCAACAGTTCCTCCATATACTGACCTGATAAATTATTGCAAGGAATGATTTTATGTTCTACCGTCAATCTCGTGACACATTTATCCGTTCCATTGGTGAATACAGCTATATCTATAGTCAGCTTACCAAACACGACCGCACATACACTCAAGAAGGCAGGGCCTTCCTTGAAGTTCTTTCCCGCGATCCACAAAGTCTTGATGCCTTGGCTGCCAAAGCAAGTGAATACTTCGAGGGCGTTGCCCCAGCAAACATCAAAGAAGACTTGAGGGAAGTTCTAGATTCCCTAGTTGCCGATCGTTATCTGGTTTCCGGCAATACTGCCGAAGAATGTGCCGCCAAGGATACATATTTTAGTTATGCGGAAAATCCGAAAACTTTGTTCACCTACAACGCCCAGCAAAATCCTGACGACGACAAACTCTATTCTGACACCCAGGAGGTGCTGGGCGTACATTATCGGGAACATCCACAAATACATAGTTGCCAAATTGAAACGACTAATCGTTGCAATGAACGATGTATCCATTGCTACATTCCCCATGAATTGAAGAATGTAGTGTTACCCTACGAAGTGATTGAAAGCGTCTTGCAACAATTACACGATTTAGGCGTGCTAGGATTGACTCTCTCTGGTGGAGAATTTTTCACGCACCCCGATGCCGAAAAAATATTGCGCAAGGCTCGTGAACTCGACTTCAGTTTCTATGTGCTGTCAAATATCGCATTACTCACATCGCGCATGATAGATGTACTTAAAGAAGTCAATCCGAGTTACGTGCAGACTTCGCTTTATAGCGTTAATCCCGAAGAGCATGACCACATCACCCAATTGAAGGGTTCTTGCGAAAAGACTAAGGCTGCGATAGAAGCTTTGATTGCAGCGAATATCCCCGTACAAATCAGTTGCCCTGTAATGAAGACTAATTATCACACTTATAAGGATGTCTTGAAATACGCTTACGAGCGTAATTGTAAAGCTCAGACCGACTATGTGATGATGGCCCGATACGATTTTACTACAGATAATCTTGCCGAACGATTGACAATGGAGCAGACGGAAGAACTTCTCAAAGACATTATCCAGTTCGACAAGGATTATCTTGACTTTACCGATACCCCTGTGCCGGAGGCTTTCCGCGAGGAATGGGGCAAGCGCCCTTTTTGTGGCGTAGGCATGGACAACCTATGCATCGCAAGCGACGGAATTGTTTACCCGTGCAGCGGTTGGCAAGGTATGGCTTGTGGCAATGTTCGCGAGCAACCCATCAAGGACATTTGGGAAAAATCCCCACAACTCAATAAGTTGCGTAAACTTACCAAGTCGGCTATTCCGCAGTGCTATGACTGCGAAGACCGTCAATTCTGTGCACCTTGCCTTGTTCGCAACTTCAACGAAAGTGGCGGCGACTATTTGAAGGTGGCTCCGCATTTTTGCAAGGCTGCTCACTTAAACCGCAAACTTGTAGAGGAAGCCAAGGCGAAACGGACGATTTTAAAATGATGACGGACTATCATGTTCATATTGGTCAATGGAACGATGTCTATTTTAAGGCAGAAGATATTTTCTATGCCTTGAAAAAAAATGGCATTGGCGAATGCTGGTTTTCTTCTACAACCAGTTGCTTGTATTCAAAAACAATTGTCGCAGGGAAAAGCGATGCCGAGGTCTTAAATCATGAGGAACTTTATCTAAAAATCCGCGAAGAAGTCGTGTCCGCCTTGGAATATGCGCAAACAATAGATTTCAAGGCTCATGCCCTTTATTGGGTTGTTCCCGATATTGTCAAAAGCGGCATTGGCATTGAGCGGGCAATGACAGAATGCCCTTACGATGGTTTCAAGTTACACCCTCGCGCTCAAGAGTGGAAACTTGACGATCCCGTAACTGTAAATTTTACGGAAGAGTTCTTTTCGTATGCGGAAAAACAAAATTTGCGTATTTTGATTCATACAGGGGCCAGTGGCGATGATTCGCCGAAACGATTCGAGCATTTTATCAAAACGCATCCAAAATGCCTTGTTCAGCTTGCACATTTGAAAGACCTAGATGCTCAGGAATATATGCTAAAAAATTACCCTAATGTAGTGGTCGATTCCTCTTTTGCCGGCGAGAACGAAATTGGAGCACTTGTAGGTGACGGCATCGAACGCAAGCGAATCCTTTGGGGGACCGATATGCCAGTTACCTATTGGTGGTATAATGTCCTCGGAAAAGAAAAAATTCCGAGTATAGGAAAAGAAGTGTTGACCGAGTTTTATAAGAGAAATCATTATCCGACCGCATCACAATCACTTTAATTTTACAGGGAAGATGCCATGAGCACTGTATTTATCATCCTTCTCGTAATCTTGCTGATTATCGTTGGCATAATATTGCTCGTCAATATTGGCATCCGATTCGCTATATTCACCGCCAGCGCCGTCATCGACATTGTCAAGAGCCCCGCATCGCTGTTTTTTATCATGTGCTTCATAGGGTTCGCCATTTTCGTACTTGTCGATATGAAAAAATCTCCGAGTGGTTCGTCCTACGATCACGGCAACGATATTCCTGTAGCTACAGAATACAAGCAGTCCCACCCCGAAGAAACCTATCAGAAACCCGACGAGAGAACATATAAGCAAACTGACGATACTGAGCCTTCCATAGACAACGTCAACTACGATGTCCCTCTCCAAACAGGGTCAAACCATGACTACATCATGGAGAACACTTTCCAAAAACCAGGTGTCGTCATGGAACTTACCCCTCAACTCGAAAGCGGCCTCGTCTATGCCATAAAGGTGTTCAAGAGCCAGTTCGGACCAGACTTCTCACCTACCATCATCTCCGCCCGTGACTCCTACCATATACACGACCGGTGGTCACCCCATAGGTATGGACAAGCTGTCGATATCAGTCTCGCTGACCTCCCCCTGAACCAGAGAAGACGTGTAGTCAGAATCCTCGAAGGCACCCTACCCAAAGACTACAAGGTAAGATGGGAAGACAAGTACCTCTCAAATGAACATATCCACCTCCAATTCAGACTCTAACATCATGAAACACGCAATCATTCTCATAATCGGCATCCTGGCAACCTCCGCGTTCGCCGAGTTTGTGCCTACATACATGACAGAAGCCGACTCTGGAAAGGCCGACACAGTAAACATGAATGTGACCAAAGTGTACGGCTCAGGTATCGCATTCCACGAGCACTACATCGTTACCACTGGTGACGTCGCTCGTCACGCTAAGAAACTGGCTGCCATAGTTGTTATGGTCAACAACACCCCTGTTGTAGCCAGGGTGGAACGCTCCGCAGACACTCTTTTCAACAAAGATAAGAACGAGTACCTCAACATGGCTATTCTCCAAGTTGACAACGATGTTCCACTAAACGCATGTAAAATCGAAGAGAGACTAATCAAGGTCGGTGAACTCGTAACCGTCACTGGCTTCCCTGAGGACAGTAAAAAGGTACAGGTGAAGTCCTTGCCAGCAAAAGTCGTTGCGGACTCGACATTCCCCGAACATGTAGCAAGCGCAATCAACGTGAAGTTGCCTAGCGGATTCGGCGGAGCAGCCCTGTCTAGTCACGGAAAGGTAATCGGAATGGTATTCGGGTACAGTACACGCAAGCCAAACACATCGTTCTTCTACGATGGAATTCTAATGTCGGAGTACATCTTACACAGAAACAAGCCCACGACGACAGACATATCAAAATGCGTGTATCAAGTCCGAAGCTATGTCCCGGTAGAATAATGATGATACGGCTAATCGGTATCATCCTTGCGTTTGCGGTCATGGCTTCTGCGGAAGGGTTTCACAACGGCACGGGGTTCTTTGTCAACTCAGAGTACATCGTGACTGCGTATCATGTCGTAGAGGATTACGACTACAATTGTTATTACGATATCCAGAACGATTCGTGCTATAAGGTACATATCGTTGATTACGATAAGGAAAGAGACATTGTTCTGTTGAAGCTGGACGAGGAACCTGTTGAAATGCCTAGGGTATGTCGTATCGCACACTCGGAATTGCCTGTCGGGGAAAAACTCACCTCGTATGGCTACGTTGAACCGTTTCTTGACCATGATTTGACCGTTATCCCTATGAACATCCGTGTTCAATATCGTTACGACGGTGATTATAGTTATTATCGCATGACTGGAACTCTGCAGCTTGGCATGTCTGGCGGGCCAAATTTTACAACGGATGGTCGAATTGGTGGAGTGAGCAAGTCGATATCGACAATGGAGAGGAATACCAGCAACCTGGTTAAGTCTACTGAAGTAATTCGTTTCCTTCGTAAGAATGGTGTACAGGAATATCCGAACACCAAGAATGTCAAAAAATGTGTTATCAGCATCGTGAACAGTAAGAAAGTATTCAGGTCTGCTCATGATGAATGGGGGGTGTAAAAGCCTTCTTCTGTGTTTGCGAAATTTTACAACGATCTAACTTTACATTGGCGGGACTGCCATCGATAATTATATAGAGAATACAATCAACGGAGGTAATTATGACGACTCTGAAACACGCACTCATCCTCATTATCGGCATCTTGGCAACTTCCGTGTTCGCCGAGATTGTACCCACCTACATGACAGAAGCCGACTCGGGAAAGGCTGATACTGTACATATGAAGACCACCCAGATATCTGGGACAGGCATCGCATTCAACGAGCACTACATCGTCACTACAGGAGACGTTGCACGCAATGCTGAGAAGCTTGCCGCAATTGTCGTGATGATAAATAACACACCCGTTGTAGCAAGGGTGGAACACTCTGTTGATACTGTTTTTGATAAGAGCGTAAACGAGTACCTAAACGCTGCAATCATTCAGGTTGACAATAGTGTATCACTAACCGCATGCAAAATCGAAGATAGGGCTGTCAAAGTGGGTGAACCAGTCACGGTTACAGGATTCCTTGAAACCAACCCCAAAGTTCAAGTAAAGGCTTTTCCTGCAAAAGTCGTTGCCGACTCGACATTCCCTCATTACTTCGCACATGCACTGAATGTACGGTTGCCAGGTGGGTTCAGTGGTGCCGCAATTTCCCGTCATGGAAAAGTAATTGGAATGACATTCGGAAACAGCACACGCAAAGAAAATACATCATTCTTCTACGATGGCATGTTAATATCGCAGTATATCATGCACAAGAACAAGCCAACCACGACAGACGTATCAAAATGTACGTATCAAGTACGAAGCTATGTCCCCGTAGAATAATCATGATACGGCTAATCGTCATCATCCTTGCTTTCGTCGCCATGACTTTCGCCGACGGCATGCGTAACGGAACTGGGTTCTTCGTTAACAGCGAGTACATCGTGACCGCATATCATGTGGTGGACACGTATGAACATGTCTGTTATTACGATATTCAGAACGATTCGTGCTACCAGGTTCATCTCGTGGATTACGACTTGGAGTCAGACCTCGCTCTGTAGAAACTTGATGAAGTGCCTGTTGCAATGCCTATGGTATGCCGTCTTGCCCGCTCTGAGTTACCTATTGGGGAGAGGCTTACCTCTTATGGTTACCCTGACCCGTTTATTGACCATGATTTGACAATCATCCCATTGAGTATTCGTATGCAGTATCGTTACGATGGTAATTACAACTATTATCGCATGACAGGAACATTGGTGATTGGAATGTCTGGTGGCCCCAACTTTACCAAGGATGGTCGAATTGGTGGAATGAGTAAGTCTATATCGAATATGGAAAGGAATACTAGCAACCTTGTGAAGTCTACTGAAGTGCTTCGTCTGCTTCGTCAAAACGGTGTAAGGGAATATCCGAACACCCAAAATGTCAAAAAATGTGTTATCAGTATCGTGAACAGCATTGAAGTGTTCAGGTCTGCTCACCTCAGATGGGGGGTATAGAATATGGCAGTTTTTGAAACGCTTTTTATCTTGGCCGGTTTTTTCGTTGGCCTTGTGTCGCGGGGAGGAATGTCCCTGTTCTTGCTTCCGCTTGCCGTGGTGGCGTTCGTGCTCGCCATTATGAACAGGCCGAGCCAAACGGGTTCCAGGGCAAAGAAAATCGTGAGTTCGATTTTGTCGGCGGCATACCTTGCCGCGGTAGTTGCCGCGGTAGTTGTCTGCTCACTTGCTGCCACAGTCCCCAAAAAGGAGTCGGCAGTTGCATTGCCGGCTCGGGATGACAAGGACTTGTCCGTTCTGGAAGAGAAGGTGGATAAAGTCTATTCCATGCTTGACGACATGAAATTTGAATACAGCCTGATTGGAAAAAGCGATCTGGAGCGGGTCAAGGCGGAAATCGCCATGCATGACGACGAATTGATTGAATGCGACCCCACAAAAGAGAAGGGTTGTATGGAATTCTCCAATTACGGGACGGAACGCGACAGCAACAGGTTTTACACGGTATCTTTGCACTGGAAGTTGCCGAGATTCCAAGTTTATCCTAAACGGGTCTACTGGAAAATCATCAAGGGATTGTTGGGCGAGGACTTGACCGATGCCGACACAGTCCTTGATGCTAGACATTTACAAAAAATTCATAAAAGAGCCCTTTACCGTCAGGTGGAGGCATACAAGCGGTCCATTGAATCCGAACTCAGGAATTATCCCAATGACTGGTACTATGACAGCGCCCAGACGGAAGTCGCCGCCACCCTCAAATACGAGCGTATGGACAGTATAGATGTTGCGTTCGATTCACAGCTGTGGACGACCTATTATATTTCGAATGCCGGGTACGATGCCGGTGCCGCCGGAGGATACAATTACGAGTATCATCGGACCTTCTCGAAGAAAGACGGGTCGCTGGTTGATTCCACTATTTTCAATCCAGAAGAAAAGGAAAAGATTGTATCGCTTCTTCGCAAGTATGCAGAAAAATACGATGCCCGTCCCAATGCCATCGGCATGAATTTCATATTGAAGCCTTCTTTCTTGAAGGACGGTATCGGTTTTGATGGTTCCTCTTTCGAAATCGGCGAGCACACCCACGGCAGCGTGATGATCGTGGTGCCTTACAAGGAAATTCTGCCCTATATGGAACCTTGGGCCCGCCGAGAATTCGGTCTTACTGAAGGCGGAGGTTCGTAAAAATCTTTGACTTAGGATGGCGTCTTTTTTATATAAATTTACGCCATGAACATCCTAGTCTATTTTCTCTTTGCGCTTTCGGGTTTTGCAGGCCTCATTTACGAAGGTTCCTGGGCCCGCTACCTCAAGCTTTTCTTGGGCCACGCCAGCTACGGCCAGGTGCTCACGCTGTGCATTTACATGGGCGGTCTTGCCATCGGTAGTTTTATTGCGGGCAAGATGGTGGAATGGGTAAAGCGGCCCCTGCTTGGCTATGCGGCGGTGGAACTGGCCATCGGTATTGGCGGCCTGGTTTACCACCCGCTCTACAACCTGCTTACGGGCTTCTTCTTCGACAGCGAATGGATTGCGGGCCTGGGCTTTACCGGCGCCGAGATTACCAAGGTGGTGCTGGCTACGGGTTCTACGCTCCCCATCGCCATTGCGGTGGGCATGACTTTCCCCTTTATTGCGGCGGGGCTCCTGCGCAAGAGCGGTCAGGAACTTTCGCTTCCCATGCTCTACTTTACCAACAGCCTGGGTTCTGCCATTGGCATTCTGGTGACCAGTTACTTGCTGATCCCTGAACTGGGTAACCACGCCACCCTCTGCGTGGCGGCTTCTATCAACTTCTTGCTGGCGGCGGTTTTCGGCTACATCGGGTTTGCCACGTCTCCCAACAAGGAAGACGACGAGGACGATGTTGCGGATGTTGGTGCGGACCGTGCCACGGCTGGTTCGGAAAGTTCCACGGCAGGTTCAAACCGTGCCGCCGAGCCCCTGAACGTCGATTACGTTGCCGAGCACAAGCTGCCCATGCCGCCCAAGAACACCTGGCTCTGGATTGCGGCCATTACGGGGCTTACCTCCTTCGTTTACGAGATTGTCTGGATACGCCTGCTGAGCCTCTTGATGGGCAGTTCCAGCCACAGCTTCGACCAGATGCTTTCGGCTTTCATTCTGGGGCTTGCCATCGGAAGCGCCGTCAGCGGAAAACTTTTGAAAAAAGATTCCTTGGTCATCCTTTCCCTGGCCCAGATTTTCATGGCGTTTTTCGCCCTGTGCACGCTCTACTTCCACAAGCCCTTCTGGGGCATGATGAACGAGGCGAACCAGATTTTCAATACCACCGCCGACGGCTATATCTGCTGGAGCCTTTTCAAGTATGCCCTTTCCGTTTTGTGGATGGTGCCTACCAGTTTCTTTGCGGGCATGACGCTCCCGCTCATCACGGTGATTCTCACCCGGGCCTTCAAGAGCGAAGCCCCCATCGGCAAGGTTTACGGCTGGAATACGGTGGGCTCTATCATCGGTTCGGCAGGTGGCGGCCTGATTCTCTTGCCGTTCTTGCAGTTGAAGGGCGCCCTGGTGCTTGCCGCCGTGCTGGACTTTGCCATCGGCTTTGTGCTGCTGGTGGTCTATCGTAAAAAGTTCCGCTACAGCGTGCCTTTCTACCTGGTGGCGGCCCTGATGGTTCTGCCTTCCATCTTTGTGAATTTTGACCCGCACCTCATTACCTCCGGGGCGTTCCGTGCCTACAAGAACCTGCACCCCGACGAAAAGATTGTGGTGAAGGACGGAAAGACGGCCACCATCAGTTTCCACGAGTCCGATGTGCATTGGTACATCAAGACCAACGGCAAGGCCGACGCCAGCATGAGCAAGGACCGCAAGCACCCCATCGAAGGGGATGAACTGACCCAGGCGGCTACGGCGTTCATGCCCATGGCGGTGCGCTCCGAGCCCTACGACGCGGGCATGGTGGGATTTGGCTCCGGCATGGGCGCTCATTACCTGCTGGCCGACCCGCTGCTAAAGGACTTTGACTGCGTGGAAATCGAGGACGAAATGATGAATCTTGCCCGCGGGTTCTACCCCTGGAACGCCCGCGGCTACGACGACCCCCGCATCCACATTTACATCGACGACGCCCAGACGTTTTTCCTGACCAACCGCCGCAAGTACGACCTGCTGATCAGCGTGCCCAGCAACCCCTGGGTCAGCGGCGTGGCGAGCCTTTTCAGTCACGAGTTCTACGCCAAGATGCGCCGCTACATGAAACCCGGCGGACTTTGGGTCCAGTGGATCCAGACCTACGAATTCAACGACCAGCTGTTCCTGAACATCTTGAAGGCACTGGACGTGGTGTTCCCCTATGTGAGCCTGTACCGCGCTCCCGAAGAACCCGACATCATCATTATCGCAAGCGACCAGCCGGTAATCCAGAAGAACATTGGGCGGTTCAGCACCGACCCCGTGCTGGTGGCGGAATTCGAGCGCATCCACCGGGAACCTGACTTCTTTGGTGAACAGAACTTCCTGTTCACCTCCAAGATGGTCCGGCCCATGATGGAAAACATCCAGCCCAACAGCATCTTCACGCCCATCGTGGATAACAAGGCCGAAGAGGCCCGCTTCGTGCATTCCAACGCCCATATTGTGCAGGTGTTCGACAGCTGCGAAGTCTGCTGGCCCGAATACCTGGACAGCGCCGACTATGCGCTTCGCAGGCCCGCCAAGGTCAAGGCCATGATGCAGAACAAGGATACCTACCGCGAAAACGCACTGCTCGCCTACCTAGTCCGTACGGATTCCCTGATGCGCGCAGGTGCCCAGCCACAAGCTGCGCAGGATACTAGTGGTGTCGCATCCTCCGGCAACAACGTCGTTCCGGCCTCCAACAACAACGTCATTCCGGCCCCCGAGCCGGAATCTGGCGCCCTGGCGCAAAAGCCCCGCTTTATGGTGGCCGAGGCCACGCCCGAATGGAAAAAGTTCCGCGAAGAATACATCGAGTGGGTGAGGGGCATTCCTATGGAAGCCCGCGACACCAACGCCGTCTATGTGAAGGTCCGCGACCTGGTGAACGCAGGGGTGTTTCCCGCCTCCTTTGTAGATGAATTCAACATCCTGGAAACGGCTCGTGCCAAGGACTATGCGACGGCTGCCAAACTGGTGGCGGATTTCTACGAAAAGTACGAAATCAAGAACATGGACGAATTCTTCCTCCGGAACGTCGCCGTCATATCGTTCCTTGCCCGTGAACCCGAACTGGCCAACGCCCTGTACAAGGATGCCATCCGGCGTCACGAAGATATCCCGGCCGTGGAAAAACTCCTCATCGAAAAGGAAATCGTCCGCCTCCGCCGGGAACAGACCCGCAAGAACATGGGGATGTAGGCCTAGGGACTAAGGCTTAGATTCTCAGTGCAATGCCGCCGCTCATGAAGCCGCGGTAGCCTGCACCCAGTTCGGCGTACACGCTTACGTACGGGAACAGGAATTCCAGGCCCACAGGCGTCAGTTGGACGGAAGGCAACCCGACTCGTTCCAGCCCGCTGTCAAATTCGAGCAATGCTCCGACGCCTACGCGACTGTAAGGCCTGAAATGGTCAAAAAGCGTGAACCAGTTGAACTTTCCTTCGACAGCGACATGGACCAGGTGGTGGTCAAGAAAATCCCCTGCCTTACAGTACATTTCACGGTCTGTGCCTTCGCAAACGTTATCGTAGGAACCGTAGTATTCGTAAGAGGCCGCCAGGCCCGCCTCAATGTGGGGTGTGAAAATGTAACGGGCGCCAAGGCTTGCTACCGCATAGTTTGTTTCGTGATCAACTTCATCGGGCGGGTCGCATTTCCCGTTATTGCAATAATCGAAATCGTCCATAGCTCCGTCAAGAACGATAAGGCTGGAGTAAGTCGCAAAACCGCCGCCCACGTCGATGACAAAATGTTCCTGGGGCTTCGCCTCTTCGGCAAACGCTGTAAGGGACAGTCCTAGAAGGACTGTTAGGGCAAACCTAATCTTCTTCATAATCCGTGAAAATACAAAAAGCACCTGCGCGAAAGGTCAAGTGCTCGTAGAAAGTTGGTCAGGCTTTTGTCACGCCTAGAACACGAAGGTCAGGCCGAGGCTGGTGTAGAACGTGTAGAGGTGAGCCTTAGAGAGGCTGGATTCGGCGATGGCGTCTTCGTTCAGCAGGTTGGTAAAGCACTGCACCACGCGGATGTCGGCAATGAGCCAGCGGTTGATGGCGTAGCCCACGTTGAATACGCCTCCCAGTTCCACGCCCGAAGAGGGCAGGGTGTTCTTGCGTTTGTCCTTTTCGCCGGTTTCCTTGGTCTTCTGGGTAATTTCCGAGGAGCCGGTAAGTTTCAAATCCAGGTTCATGCCCAGCCCCACGAAGAAGTTGTCTTCGTCGAAGGTGTAGCGGACAATGATGGGAATCTCGAAGAGCATGTAGTCCAGGCTGCCTTCGGTCTTGCTGTATTCGTTCTTGCTTTCGTAGTTGTAGTTGCGGTAGACGAAGTCCAGTTCGGGAACGAGGCTCACGTGGCGGATACCTACGGGGAGCCTTACCAAAATGCCGCCTCCGGCCTGGTAGCCAAAGCCCCAGTCGTCGCTCTTTTTACCGAAGAAGGTGTTCATGCCGCCGGCGGCGCGAATGCCAATCTGGATGGACCTGGAGAATCCTTCCTTGCGGGAGCGGTACATTTCGGCGTTTTCCTGCAGGTAGCGGTCGTAGGTGTCGGTCTCGTCAATTTCCACGCATTCGGTGTTGGTGGAATCCGCCTCGGTGCAGTCTTCGTATTCGTCGGGGTCGATAGGCTTGTTCGCGGCGGTTTTCACCTGTGCGGAATCTTTTTTGGTGGAGTCTGCGGTTGCCTGGGCTGTGTTGTCCGTTGTGGAACTGTCGGCGGTAGACTCTGCGGACTGTTCGCCTGCGTTCTCGCCTTGGTTTGCGGTTTCGCTGGTGGCAGGTTCAGATGTTGCTTCCGCTGACTCTGTGGCCGCTGTTTCCGTGCCGTCGCAGCCATCGCCTATGCAGGCGGGGGCAGCCTCGGCGGGCTGTTCTTCGCTTTCGAGGGGCTGTCCGCCATTCTGGGACGCCACCCATGCGGAATCTACGTCGGGCTGGTAGTATTCCTCTTGGGCAAGGACGCTCGTTCCAAATAGGGCGACAAAAGACAAGGACAGTACAAAACCGGAAAGCTTCATGTGAACAATTATAACAAAAAAGGGACCTTCCGCCCTGTTTTTGCTAAATTTACACCCGAAAAAATATAGAGCTATGAGGTATGGGCTCGGCGACCTCAAACCTCATACCTTGCAGCTCCTACTAGAGGTATAAAATAATGGCTAAGTACAATCCGCAAGAGATCGAAACCAAGTGGCAAGCCTACTGGGAAGAACATCAGACTTTCAAGACGGGCACCGATAAGTCCAAGCCCAAGTATTACTGCCTGGACATGTTCCCGTACCCGAGCGGCGCAGGCCTCCATGTGGGCCACCCCGAAGGTTACACCGCTACCGATATCATCTGCCGCTACAAGCGCAGCCGCGGTTTCAATGTGTTGCACCCGATGGGTTGGGACGCTTTCGGCCTCCCCGCCGAACAGTACGCTATTCAGACCGGTACGCATCCGGCCATTACCACCAAGAAGAACTGCGGCAATTTCCGCCGCCAGATCAAGCGCCTTGGCCTCAGCTACGATTGGAACAAGGAAGTCAACACCACCGACCCGAAGTATTACAAGTGGACGCAGTGGATTTTCAAGCGCCTTTACGGCACCTGGTTCGATGAAGCCCAGCAGAAGGGCCGCCCCATCGAAGAACTCCCGATTCCTGCCGATGTCGAAGCCAAGGGTGCTGCCGAAGTCCGCAAGTACAAGGATTCTAAGCGCCTCGCTTACTACGCCGACGCACAGGTGTGGTGGTGCAAGCACTGCAAGATTGTTTGCGCAAACGAAGAAGTCTTGAACGACGGCAGCCACGAAAAGTGCGGCACCAAGGAAGTGGAACGCCGTAACCTCAAGCAGTGGCTCATGCGCATTCCGCTGTATGGCGACCGCCTGCTGAAGGGCCTCGACAAGCTCGACTGGCCGCAGGGCGTCAAAGACATGCAGAAGAACTGGATTGGCAAGAGCTACGGTGCCGAAGTGGATTTTGCCATTGCCGACGCTAACGGCAAGCCGACTGAAAAGAAGCTCCGCGTCTATACCACCCGTTGCGATACGCTGTTTGGCGCTACCTACATGGTCGTCGCTCCGGAACATGCGATGGTGCCGGAACTCACGACCGCCGAACAGAAGGCCGCCGTGGAAGAATACGTGCACGCCGCCGCCTTGAAGAGCGACCTCGACCGTACCGAACTTGCGAAGGAAAAGACCGGCGTGTTCACCGGTAGCTACGCCGTGAACCCGCTCACCGGCACCAAGATTCCGGTGTGGGTTGCCGACTACGTTCTGACCGGCTATGGCACGGGCGCCATCATGGCCGTGCCCGCTCACGATACCCGTGACTTCGATTTCGCGAAGAAGTTTAACCTGCCCGTCATCTGCATCATGGAACCGGATGCAAGCTGCCCCGAGGACGTTCGCCCGAAGGTTCTCGCAGGGGACGCCTGCTGGGCTGCCGACGGCACCTACATCAACAGCCAGAACGACACGCTTTGCCTGAACGGCCTCAACAAGAAGCAGGGCATTGCGAAGGTCATCGAATGGCTCGAAGCGAACAAGATCGGCAAGGCCACCGTGAACTACAAGCTCCGCGACTGGCTCTTCAGCCGCCAGCGCTACTGGGGCGAACCGTTCCCGATTATCCACTGGGAAGACGGCGAAATCTCTACCGTCGACGATTCCGAACTCCCGGTTCTGTTGCCGGAACTCAAGGACTACAAGCCGGGTGACGGCGGACAGTCCCCGCTCGCAAACGCCACCGAATGGCTCCAGGTCACGGACAAGAACGGCCGCAAGGGTATCCGCGAGACGAACACCATGCCGCAGTGGGCTGGCTCATGCTGGTATTACCTGCGCTACATCGATGCCTGCAACGGCGACGCCTTCGTCGCTAAGGAACTCGAAAAGTACTGGATGCCCGTTGACCTCTACGTGGGCGGCGCCGAACACGCCGTGCTCCACCTGCTCTACAGCCGCTTCTGGCACAAGGTGCTCTTCGACCTCGGCCTCGTCTCTACCGACGAACCGTTCCAGAAACTCTTCAACCAGGGCATGATTCTCGCCTTCGCTTACGAAGATGCCGCTGGCTCCAAGGTCCCCACCGACGAAGTCGAAGAGAAGAACGGAAAGTTCTTCAAGAAGGGAACCGACATCGAACTCAAGCAGATTGTGGCTAAGATGAGTAAGTCCCTCAAGAACGTCGTGAACCCCGATGACGTTGTTCGCGACTACGGTGCCGACAGCCTTCGTTTGTACGAAATGTTCATGGGCCCGCTGGACGCCGTGAAGCCGTGGCAGACCAAGGGTATCGAAGGCATGAACCGCTTCCTCGGCCGCGCCTGGCGCTCTGTCGTGGGCGACAGCGATGAAGCCCCGGTGTTCGTTGACGAAACCGCTCCGGAAGCGATCGAGAAGGTGATGCACCAGACCGTCATCAAGGTCACGAGCGACATCGAGAACATGAGCTTCAACACCGCGATTAGCCAGCTGATGATCTTCAACAACGAAATGATGAAGATGGACAAGCGCTACCGCGAACCGTGCGAAACCTTCGTGAAGTTGCTGCACCCGTTTGCCCCGCATATCGCCGAAGAAATGTGGAGTATCCTCGGTCACGAAGGCTCGCTCACGAACGTCGCCTGGCCCGAAGCCGACCACTCCAAGGCTGTGGAAAACACCGTGGAAGTCGTGTTCCAGGTGAACGGCAAGGTCCGCGCCAAGGCCTCCGTCGCGAAGGACATGGACAAGACCGCCCTCGAAAAGCTCGCCATGGACAACGACCGCGTGAAGGAGTTCATGGCTGGCAAGACCGTCGTGAAGTCCATCGTGGTTCCCGGCAAGCTCGTGAACATCGTGGTAAAATAGCCGCAAGCCGGCGTAATTCCGCGACTGTCATCCTGGAGCGTCCGTGAGGACGCGATAGGATCCATAGAAATTCAGACCGTAGCACCTAACCGCTGCGGTCTTTTTATATTTTCATCAAATGAAGTTCCCTAGGTCCAAATTTGCGGTGTACTGCGTGCTGGTGTCTTCGTGGCTGGCGTTTTGTGCTACATCGTGCGACGAAGGAGGATTTGAAAGCAAATATACCGCCAGTATTTGCGCCCAGAAACCAGCAGGCGTAGATTCCTTGAATTTACAGGTTACCTACCAGGCAGGGGATTCCGTTTGGGCTGACTCCAACTCTACGGTATCAGAATATGACTTCTTTGACCGTCGCAATATGGCTTGCGTAAGTTGTATATGGAAATGTGACAGTTTGTTTTCGCTCAGTAGCAAAAACAAGATATCGGTTGATCTTTCTTTTTATTGTGCGGGTAAGGTAATAACATTGCCCACTTATGCTATTGACGGACAATCCCATCGTTGGGGCGAAGACGATATCGATTACCGTTTTGTGGAATTTGACGAACGGAAAATTAATGGGGATTTTGTGGTGGAATCGTTTCTGCCACCGGATGACACCTCATGTGGAAAGTTCGTGAATTACGCCGTGTTGAGGTTGCCGTGATTCGCGTTCTCTTTTTGATAGCCTGCTTGGTGTGCGTGACCCTGGCCGACACGGACGAGCCGGCACAGCCTCGCAAGAGGCGGCGTCATCGTGCATCAGAATTTGTCTACCCCTATTTTGAAATCTCTGCAGGGGGGCAGTATTCAAAGTCTGATTACAAGACGGAATCTATCGCCCATTGGTACCACGATACCGACCGGGATGAAATGGTTTACGACAAGGACCTTTATTACAACATCTACTCCTTTGAAGGTTATGGTCCGCAGTTTGAAACGAAGGTGGGTATACTTTTGTTGCAAAGGGGCATTTTTTTTGTTGATTTTGGCCTGGCCTGGTCCTTTGGGGATGCCTATTACAAGTACTATTCCCGGGACAAGGAGGAATTCAAGGAAAGCGGCGGTCAACTCTGCCCCTTTTATGGTTTTGGAACCAAGGTGTACCCTTTCGTGAAATTGGTGCCGCTTTTGGACGGGTTCTTTGTAGGGGCTTCAGTATCTTTTTTGGTCCCGGATAATTCTTGGGACAAGTATGATATGGATTATGCTAGTGAAGAAGTGGGCTATAAATTCGAGATGGGAAACGTCTGGAGCGTTTCGGAACACTATTTTGTGGGCATAACCTTGAGTACGGCCATTTATTGGAGCGGTGTAGGCTCCAACAAGGAATACGGTGACGATGAGTTCCAGGTGAACAAGAACTCCAAGCGGGACCCCGTTGAAGAAGTGAATACTCTGCAGTTGGGCGCCGCAGTGACCATCGTGCGCAAGTAGGGCTTGCTTGCCGTGCCGCCGAGTTCTATATTTAAAGCATGTTTAAGGTAATCAAGGCTATTAGCCGTCTGCTTTCTAACTACGCTTCACCCTTTGTCATCGCAAGCGCAATAGTCGCATTCTTCGTCCCGGTCGCTTTTGGCTGGGTTCACGGGAATGTATCCTCCATCATTCTCGGCGTCATCATGTTGAGCATGGGACTTACCATCTCTATGGACGACGTGCGGAATCTGCTGAAGCAGCCTTTCCACATTCTGCTGGGCGCTGTGGCGCAGTATACGATCATGCCCTTTGTGGCCTTCGGGCTTACGAAGGTGTTCGGGCTGGATCCGTACCTTGCTGTGGGTATCATTCTGGTGGGGTGCTGCCCGGGCGGTGTTTCCAGCAATGTTATGAGTTTTTTGGCCCATGGCGATGTCACGTATTCCGTGAGCATGACCATGGTGAGCACCCTCCTTGCGCCTATCATGACTCCGCTCTTGGTGCTTTGGCTTGCCGACACCAGTATCGACGTGAATGCGAAGGGTATGTTCCTGAACATTCTATATGTGACAATCGCGCCCATTACTATCGGGTTCCTCTGCAACTACTTCTTGGGCAAGCGCGCCGTGTTCAAGGAAATCCAGTCCAACATGCCTGCGGTAAGCGTCATAGGCCTGATGCTCATCGTGGGCGGTGTGGTGGTGACGGTGCGTCCGCAGTTGTTGACCAACGGCTTTTCGTTGATTTTCCTGGTGCTTGCGGTGGTGTTCTGCCACAATGCGCTAGGCTATGTGCTGGGCTACGGCGTAGGTAGGCTTTTCAAGTTCAATACCGCCAAGAAGCGGACTATCGCTATCGAGGTGGGCGTGCAGAACGCCGGCATGGCCACCGTGCTTGCCATGGCCTTCTTTGCGAACCCCGAAAATGTGGCGGCCAACCCCAAGGCGGTGCTTTGCATGGTGCCTTGTGCCTTGAGCTGTGCCTACCATTCCATTAGCGGGACGGTGCTGGCCAACATTTTCGCCTGGTGGGACGGTCGCTCAAAACGGGCCTAGCCCCAGCTTGACGCCCACCCGGTGGCCGGTCTCGAACCCGAAAAGGGTTCCCTTGTTGATGGTGTAGTTTATTCCCAGTTCCAGCGGTGTGCCGAATAGCCGAAAGCCCCGTGCCAGGGCGAAGGCGATTTTCATGCCCTTGTACTTGTCGTCCATCTTGCGGCAGTTTTTGGCCAGGTTGTGGTTCTCCGACTCCTGGAAACGGGCCTGGTAAAGCAGGACCTCGCTGAGCTTCCAGCCGGTCTGTTCCGAATCGCTCCACCAGAACTTCCAAAGCAGGCTGGCCTTGAACCCGATTTCGTCGCCGGGCTCAAAATTCTTGTCTTCGAGAAACTTGTTGTAACGCAGGGATGTTCCGAGCAGCAGGTGCCGCGTCGCCGGGAACAGCACGAAGGGTTCCGCGTTCAGCCTGTGGAAACGATCCTTTTGGGAGCCTTCGCCGGGCGGAAACCGCCAGCCTGCATCTAGCCCGAAGTTCCGGTAAAACAGGGTCCGGACACCCAGATAGCTCTCGTTGAAACCGTTCACGTGCAGGTTGCAGTAATTATGGATGTAACCTTCGGTGGAATACTCGTAGCTGTAGCTGGCAAAACGGAAAGAGGTGCTTCCGTAAAAGCTGAACCAGTCGGTAAGGGCGTATTCCGCCGACACCGTCAGGTCGTTGCTGTAAACGTCGTCGTCCAGTTCCTCGGCTTCTTCTAGGGAGATTGCCGTTGTCGGGAAATGCAGCGGCACAAGCCCTTCGGTGGCATATACCTTGGATAGGCATAGGCCGGCAAGTGCGAGTAACAGGTAGGCCGCTTTCCTTTGCATAGGCAAAATTTATATTTTGATAGTCCCAATGAAATTCTCGCATCTGAAAGTTTTGCGTTCTACGCTTGTCTTGATGGTTACGGCAAGCCTGTCAGGCTGTTTCTGGGAAAGTCCCGAAAGCAATCCGGAATACTTGCCCCTGGACGATTCCAAGTACCCCTATGCGGGGCTCCCGCGCATTGTCATCGAGACGGAAGACTTTCATGAACTGCGGGACCGGGAAACGGAATTCCCGTCGAAGCTCCAGATTTACGGCAAGGACAATTACGAAAGCGAAGTCTATAGCCTTACGGTCCGGGGCCGCGGAAACTCCAGTTTCAAGATGCCCAAGTACGGCATGAAACTGGAATTCGATGACAAGGTTTCCCTGTTCGGTATGCCCAAGAACAGGGACTTTGCCCTTATCGCAAACTATGGAGACAAGACTCACCTGCGGAACTACATGATGGGGCGGCTTTCGGAATGGCTTGCTCCCAGGTGGACGCCCAAGATGCAGTTCGTGGAGGTTTTTCTGAACCGCAAGTACATGGGGCTCTACCACTTTTCGGAAACGGTGAAGGTGGCCCACGACCGGGTGGAC
>JAFVTX010000024.1 GCA_017503015.1 Fibrobacter sp.
ACGCCCCGCAAGCTCCCCACCATGAAGATGAACCCCGATGTGAAGGACCTTTTTGAATTCAAGTTCGAGGACTTTGAACTCACGGATTACGACCCGTGGCCCACCATTAAAGCACCGATTGCCGTTTAAAATAGTGTGTAGTGTGAAGTGTGTAATGTGTAATGAATAGTTTCACATCTCACATCCCACATCTCACATCTCACATCCCACATCCCACATCCCACATCCCACATCCCACATCCCACATCCCACATTATGCTCATCTCCGCAATAGTTGCTGTTTCTGAAAATAACGTCATCGGTCGTGACGGTCACCTGCCGTGGCACCTGTCTGCCGACCTCAAGCGTTTCAAGGCCATCACTACGGGCCATTCCATTATCCTTGGCCGCAAGAACTACGACGATATCGGGCGGCCCTTGCCGAACCGAACCAACTACGTACTGACCAGAAATGCTTCTTTCGAGGCTCCCGGCTGCATTGTGTGTCCTTCGCTGGAAAACGCTCTGGAACAGGCGGAGGCTGCAGGCGAGACGGAATGCTTTATCATCGGCGGTGCTGCCGTCTATCGCGAAGCCATGCCCAGGGTGAAAAAGCTTTACCTGACCAAGGTGCTTTCCCAGGTTCAAGGGGACGTGTTTTTCCCGGAATGGGGTGAAGGCTGGCGTATGGTCAGCGAAGAGGCGTTCCCTGCCGACGAAAAAAACGATTTTCCGACGGCTTTCCAGGTGTGGGAGCGGGACTGATTTTTAAGGGAGGTGCCCTATGATTGAATTCAACGAATTCTACAAGCTGGCCGCGGCATTGGGCATCGGCTTTATCATCGGCATGCAGCGGGAGAAATCCTACTCCGAAAGCGCAAGCCGCCACCCCGCAGGGGTCCGTACCTTCTCCATCATAAGCCTCTGTGGCGCTTTGGCATCGTTCCTTTCGGAACTCATGAGTTCCGTGGCCCCCTTCATCACTGGCTTTGTGGTGGTGGGCCTCCTTCTGGTGGCAAGCCATGTGGCCCACGGTTTCGTGAACAAGGAAGAAGACGGCCTGACCACCAGTTTTGCCCTGATTGTGGTGTATTTCTTGGGAGCGTTGTGCTGGTACAACCGCCTGCTGGAATCTTGCATTTTGATGATTGTCATCGTGTGGCTCTTGACGTTGAAACGGCAGCTCCACGAGTTCGCCAGCCGGATTTCTACCGAAGACATTATCGCCACGGTGAAGTTTGCCGTCATTTCCCTGATGGTTCTGCCCTTCTTGCCGAACCAGGCCTACGGACCTGCCGGGCTTGAGGTCCTGAATCCCCACACCATCTGGCTCTTTGTGGTCTTTATCTGCGGTATCGGCTTTGTGGGCTATATTTTGATTAAGCTGGTGGGGCCCGGCAAGGGCATCTGGCTTACGGGACTTTTAGGAGGCCTGGCCAGCAGTACCGCCTTGACGCTGAACCTTGCAGGCCGCAGCCGCGAAAACGAAGACTACTCCGGAAACTTTGCGCTGGGAATCGTGCTCAGCTGGGCGGTGATGTATGTGCGCCTGTACCTGATTTGCATTGTGCTGGTGCCAGAGCTTGCAAAACCCTTGGCACTTCCGCTCCTGTTGCCTGCGGTGCCCGCGTTGCTTTACGCTTTTTACCTGAAAGTCAAGGACGGCATGGACCACAAGGCGAAGAACTCGACCTTCAACAATCCTTTCAATCTGCTCCCGGCCATCAAGTTCGGTATCGTGTTTACGGCGGTCATGTTTGTGGCCAATGCGGCCCGGGTCTATCTGGGTTCGGGAGCCCTTTTGGCCTGCAGTTTTCTGGGCGGTGCCGCCGAGATGGATGCGGTGGCATTCTCCCTGTTGGACATGAGCATGAAGTCGAGCTTACCAGTGCAAGAACTGGTGCTTGCTATGCTGCTTGCAAGCCTTGCCAACACCCTTACCAAGGGCGGTCTTGTGTGCGTGCTGGGGGCAAAGTCCATGCGGAAGCCTATTTTGCCTGCGGTGGTGCTGATTTGCCTCTGCACGGCGGGACTCATCGGTTTTTACCTGTAAATTTTGAAAGGGCCCTTGCCTGGAAATTCTAAAGACTTTATTTTTAGGAACGGAAACTAAAGAGGTTATTATGCGAGTATTCGTCACTGGCGGAACAGGATTTATCGGTCACTATGTAGTTCGTGCCCTTTTGGAGAAAGGTCACGAGGTGGTTATCGCTACAAGGCATCCTAACAAGGTGCCAAGCCTGCGTTCTCAGGCCAGTGTGAGTTTCGTAGAAGCCTCCCTGACCGACTTTGACAAGCTGGCCAAGGGGCTGGAAGGGTGTGACGCCTGTATCCATATCGCTCTTGGCTGGGGCGAGACCCCCAGCACCATGCTGATGAACGACACTCGCGCTACCGTTTTCTTGCTGGAAAACGCCGCCAAGGCGGGCTGCAAGAAGTTTATCTATACCTCCAGTACGGCAGCCATGGGCGTGATGCGGCCCTCTATGCGCGAAGTGACCAGCAACCTGCCTCTGGACCTGTACGGCGCCACCAAGGCGGCGGGGGAGGCCTACGTGCTAGGCTTCCGCAGGGGTTACGGAGAACAGTTCCCCGAAGTTTCCATGAAGCGCAACATCATTCGTCCGGGCTACACCTTCGGTAATCCCGCGTTCCCCGACGGATGTTCCCAGCCGGACCGCCGTTTCTTTGAAATGGCCCGTGCCGTCAAGGAAGACAGGGACATTCATATCGTCAAGAACGACGGTACCCAGTTTATCCACGCAAGCCAGCAGGCCATGCTCTACATGAACCTGCTGGAATCCGACAAGAACGAGGAAATCTACCTGGGGCTTGGAGACGTGTGGATTAGCTGGAAAGAAATCGCGGAACTGATGATGGCGCAAAAGCCCGGCTGCAAGTCCAAGATTGTAGAAAAGGACCTAGGCTGGGACGACAATCCCATGCGTTTCGAGGTACAAAAAATCAAAGACCATTTTGGTCTGGTCTTTGATGCTCACGAATTCCTGGAAGGCCACGTGAAGTGGACCTATAGCCAAGTCTAGGCTATTCTTTTTCCAGGCAGTTGTCCATAGCGGCGATAATCTTTTTCTTGTCCATGTGCTGGCCGATAAAGACCAGGCGGTTGGTGCGGTCGCCGTATTTTTCGTCCCAGATGTTCTTGAGCTGCGGGTTTTCGCGCAGTAGCTGGTCTTGCACGGCCTTGCTTTCGGCGGCGAACCAGCGCCCGAAATTCTGGGCGGAAGCCTGCTTGCCCGCCTGTTCGAACAGGTAGCTCTCTGTCGGTTCGTCGCTGAACCACATGAGTCCCTTGGTACGGATGATACAGCTGGGATAGTCGTCCAGGAATTCTTCGAACTTTTTGCGATTCACAGGCGGGCGGCGCTCATACACAAAGGTGCTGATGCCGTATTCGTCGCCGTGCGGGTGGTCCTTGTCGTGGTGATGACCGCAGTGGCAGACCCCGTGCTCGTGGTCGCAGTGGCTGTGATCTTCTTCATCGTGGTCATCGTGATCGTGATGGTGGTGATGCTCGTGCTCGTCATGATCGTGGTCATCATCGTGATCGTGATGATGATGTTCATGCTCGTCATGGTCATCATCATCCATGTCGTTGTCCGTCTTGTTAAGCTCGATGGCCCAACGGCTGGACTCCGCCACCTTCTCGAAATCGAACAGCTTGGTGTCCAGGACTTCTTTCATGTCCACCTTGCCGAAGTTGGTCTCGATCATCTTGGCGGTGGGCTGCAAGGCCTTCACCACGGCCTTCACGTGTTCCAGGTCGCCCTTGGAAAGCATGTCCACCTTGTTCAGGATAACCGTATTGCAGAATTCGATCTGCTGGATTAAGAGGTTTGCGATGTCTTCTTCTTCCAGGTCCTTGTCCAGGAGCTTTTCGCCACCGCCGAACTCGTCGGCCAGGCGGAGCGCGTCCACCACGGCGGCGATGTTGTCCAGGTGGCAGGCCAGACGCTGGCCGTTCTTGCCCTGCAGCTGGCTTCCGGCCATGCAGATGGTCTGGGCGATAGGTACCGGCTCGCAGATGCCGCTGGCTTCAATCAGTATGTAGTC
The DNA here is from genome assembly GCA_017503015.1 of Fibrobacter sp. Taxonomy (NCBI): domain Bacteria; kingdom Pseudomonadati; phylum Fibrobacterota; class Fibrobacteria; order Fibrobacterales; family Fibrobacteraceae; genus Fibrobacter; species Fibrobacter sp. The sequence continues at coordinate 4,051 of JAFVTX010000024.1, forward strand.
GAACTTGCCCATCTCCAGGATTTCGGCAATCTGTTCCAGCAAATCAGCCTTCAGGGAGCAGCAGATGCAACCGTTGCTGAGGGGAACTACCTTTCCGGAATCTTCCTTGGTGATGTTTCCGCCTTTCTCGATGAGGGTCTGGTCAATGTTCACCTCGCCGATATCGTTTACGATAACGGCCACGTGGTAGCCCTGCTGGTTGTTGAGAATGTAGTTGAGAAGGGTGGTTTTTCCGGCTCCGAGGTAACCGGTGAGCAGCGTAATAGGTACTGATTTCATTTTGATTCCTTTGAATTGCAAGCGCCCACTGCTCGTAGTGAAAACAGTGGAGCCTGCTTAAAGTTCACAGTTCCAGTCTTTTCCGATACCCGAAGTGCCGCGGACTTTTTGGGTCTTTTTTGCCAGCTGGTCCAGCCTGACGCTTCCCAGGTAATCGCGGATGACCCGGTCCAGTTCCGTCCACACGGGGAGCGTGACGCAAATGGCGGCCCGTTTGCAGGCGTTCTTCTTGTCGTCAAGGCAAGCCACGGGTGCAACAGAGGTTTCCGTCTGGGAGAGTATATCCCAGACGCTACATTTCTTGGGGTCGCATTTGAGCCTGTATCCGCCAGTTTTTCCGCGGGCACCCTCCAGGAAATTCCCGCGGACAAGTGTCCCGAGAATCCCTTCCAGGTACTTTTCGGAAATCTGCTGGTGGGTAGAAAGGTCCTGGAGTTTCACGAATTCCCCCTCCTTGCGGGAGGCAAGGTCTATCATGACTCTCAAGGCGTACCGCCCCTTGGTGGAAATGCGCATGGCTTGCGGCTCGGTTTGTTACAGTTCGGGCTGCTTGCCGGTGAGGCGCACGAAGATTTCTTCGTACTTGGCAAGCGTGTTCTTCACCACGTCGGCAGGGATTTCCGGACCCGGGTAGGTCTTGCCCCAGTCGAGAGTTTCGAGCCAGTCGCGAACGTACTGCTTGTCGAAGCTTTCCTGGTTCTTGCCCACCTGATACTTGTCGGCCGGCCAGTAGCGGCTGGAGTCCGGCGTGAGCACTTCGTCGATGAGGATGGTTTCGCCATCGATTTCACCGAATTCGAACTTGGTGTCGGCGAGGATGATGCCCTTGCTTGCAGCGTAATCGCGGGCCTTCGTGTAGATGTCCAAAGACATGTCGCGGAGTGTGGTTGCCACCTTTTCGCCCACGATGTCGAAAGTCTGTTCGAAACTGATGTTTTCATCGTGGCCAACGTCGGGCTTGGTGCTCGGCGTGTAGAGCGGCTTTTCCAGCTTCTGGCAAAGCTGCAGGCCTTCCGGGAGAACATGACCGCAGATCTTGCCCGTCTTCTGGTAGTCCTTCCAGCCAGAACCCACGATGTAGCCGCGGACGATGCATTCCACGGAGTGGCGGTGGGCCTTTTTCACGATCATGGAACGGCCGCGGAGGTAGTCGGCGTGCTTCTTGAGCACGGCCGGGTATTCGTTCACGTCGGCGGTGATGAGGTGGTTCTTCATGCCGAGGTGCTGGAACCAGAACAGCGAAAGCTGGTTCAGGATTTTGCCCTTACCAGGGATCGGGGTGGGGAGCACCACGTCAAAAGCGGAAAGACGGTCGCTGGCGACCATCAGGAAGCTGTCGCCCAGGTCGTACATGTCGCGTACTTTGCCCTGGTGGAACAGCGGAACTTCGGTAATGGGGGTTTCAAATTTTAAGCTCATAGTGTGTCCAAATATAGGAAAAGGGGAGGGGGTTGGCTGCCTAAAACGAACAAAGCGTGCCCGCATTCACGGACACGCTGGATGATTCTCATTTAATTACGGATTTATCCGCAGAAGCTGCTACTTTTGGCTGTTTCGAACCATTCGTCTCTGTCTGCGTCATCTTCTGTTTCTTCTTCGGAGGTTACAAGAATGGATCCTTCGCATTTTGCATTCTCTTCTTCTGCTGCACTTTCTTGGCATGCGCTTTCCATGAACATATTGGTTCTTGTTTCTGTAACGATGGTAAGCGTTGAACCTGACCAGGTATAGGTTATCTTTTCATCCATCATTCCTGCGATGTTCCCTTCGACCACCCAAGTGTCGTCCGTCTTTTCGAAATCACACTTATTTTCTTTAGCTTCCGAACCCGATGATTCCGGTTCGCTTGCGTTAGCCTTGATTTCCAAATCTTTTTCGTCGGTGCATTCAGCCTTAATGTCCTTGAGAGTCTTATCATCAATCACAACGGTATTTGTTGCGAATTTTTGCCAATGCTTTCCTCCTTCGCAGATACCGCCACTTGCGTATTGTTTGCACAAATCTGCACTCTTATAGTCGGACGCAACCCTCATCCTGTAGATGTTGATAGAATCTCCGTCTTCGGTCCATTCGTAGAACTGACGATAGTCATCGCCTTCTTTTTCAACAATCCAAAGACCGTCATTGATGTCGCAGTAAACCTTGGCTCCGGAATCGTCGCCGGAAGAATCACCATCGTCATCGGCAGAAGTCTTGCCACCGTCGTCGGACTGAGTCTTGCCACCATCGTCGTCGGAATCCTTCGAGTCGTTGTCCTTGCTGGAGTCCTTTTCATCGGCTTTCATCCATTCTCCGGACTTGCAGGTGTTGGCGGTCTGGTCGTCCTTCACGAATCCGACGTTGCCTTCAGCGGTCTTTGTGCAAGTACCCAGTTCGTCGAAGGTCTGGACTTCGAAGTCGGGTGTGGCGGTTTTGCTGTCAGAGCCGCTGGAGCTGTCGTCGCCGCAGGCAACGAGACTCATCAGGAGGGCAGTGGAAACGACGGAAATGCCGGCGTAGAGACTTTTTTTCATGGTGATTCTCCTCGATTAAGTATACCTCTTTGTAATCTAAGAAAAAAATTGGCGGATTTATCATTTTTTTTGAAAAATTTGTGCGAAATATCTAAATTTGCCATTTATCGGTACCATTTTAGGGTAATTCATGAGATTTGCCGTTCCCGTTTTGTTTTTTTTGAGCCTTGCGGTAAGCGTTTTTGCCGCTCCGCCCCAGGGTAGTTCCGGGAACGTTTCCATATCCTCTACCGAGCGGATGCTTATCCAGATGCTCCTGAACGACGAAAGTTTTGGTCCTACCTTTATGGAAAGGTGCACTGCCGAAGCGGATAGCCTGCTGGGAACGAAACAGTCAAAAGAAACCTGTGTCTGCGCGTTCAATCATCTGGTCAGGAACGATACCCTGCTCTACCTCTTGATGAAATCCATGGATGCTAACGGCGAAATCAAGGATTTCGGCCCTCTGGGCATGCGGCTCCTTTCGCCATGCCTCCCTCCGGAATTTACTCCCGAGATGGAAAAGTCCATCGAGGAGGAATGCCTCCTGGTGGTCCGTGGCGGAAACAAGTCCCGCTGTAAGTGCGCCTACAAGCATATCAAAAAGAATTACACGGTAAAGTCCCTGCTAGAAGAGATTTCCCTGGACAGGGAAAAGCTCCGGCTGAAGCTGGTGGGCCTTGTCGGAAGGTGCGTTGTCCCCTAAGGAATAAAAATGTTCGAGTCCCTGTTCCAGAAATACCCGTTCTTTCGCGCTGTACCATGCATCCTCTGCATGGCGATTGTCTTCAAGCTGTCGTCCTTGACCAACGAACAGCTGGAAGATTTTCCACAGATTTGGGACAAACTGGCCCACTTTCTGGAATACGCCACCCTCGCGGGCTGTTACGCCATGATCTGGACGCGAAACGAGTGGTCTAGGCGGCAGTGGTTGCGGGTCTTGATTGTAGGTGTTCTCGCCTTGGCCTACGGCTGTACCGACGAATACCACCAGAGCTTTGTAGAAGGTCGGGACTGTAGCGCTTTTGACCTAGTGGCGGACTTGACAGGCGGCCTGTTCGGCGGAATCGTCTATGCCATCATCACGCGGATATTGAACCGCTTTGACCCGGTGGACAAAAAAATGTGAAGTGAGAGGTGTGAGATTAGTAATGAGTTGTCGGTTATCAGTATATAATTTGGCGCCAAAGGCGCGACTATAAGAACTCACACCTCACAACTCATAACTCATAACTTCTAGAATTCTCCCAGCAGAATAATCTCCCGTTTCAGTTCAATCCTGAATTTTTCGGAAACTTTATTTTGTACGTACTCGCTGAGGCTCTTGATGTCTTGGGCGGTTGCGCCGCCTGCATTCACGATGAAATTGGCGTGTAGCGTGCTCACTTCGGCGCTACCTATGCGATAGCCCTTGAGCCCCGCCTGTTCGATGTAGTAGCCGGGGGCGATTTGCGTGGGCGTTTCGGCCGCTCCCTTGTCAAGCCGCTTGAAGGTGGAGCCTGCGTTGGGCATGTTCAGGGGTTGCGTGGCCTTGCGTTTGGCCATGCACTCGGCCAGTTCCGCTTCCAGGTCGGCGGCGGTCAATCCCTGCGAACTTGCGCTTTGCAACTGGAACGTAGCCGCGAGAATGATTTTTCCATTGTCATCCCCGGCGCCATTGTTGCCGTCATTGAAAATACTCCGTCTGTAGCCGAAACCGCATTCGTCAGCGGACAGCTCACGGATGTTTCCGACAGCATCAAGGACCGTCACGCCGGTGCAGGCTTGTCCGATTTCTTGGCCGTAGGCGCCTGCGTTCATGTACGCCGCCCCGCCCAAGGTCCCGGGGATTCCGGCCAGTTTGTGTATACCGGCGTAGCCCTGCTTGAGGGTGTGCCTTGCAAACCTGCCTAGGGGTGTTGCCGCACCTACCTTGAACTTGCCGTTCCCAAGGTCCACGATTTCCGAAAAATCTCCGGCGAGGGAGATGACCACGCCGTCGTAGCCCTTGTCCGAGACCAACAGGTTGGTCCCGTTACCCAAAATAAAATGTGGGAGATTCTTTTCCCGAGCAAATGAAAGCGCGTTTTTCAGGCTTTCTATGGAGCTCACCTTGGCAAAATACCGCGCAGGGCCGCCCACCTTGAAGGAGGTGTGCACGCTCATCGGCTCGTTTTCTAGGATAACCATGGCCTAAATATAGGATTTACTATAATTCCCCTAGATGACCGACGAAGAGCTGAAACAGTTCAAGTCCTCCCTGTCCATTACGGCGGTGGCCCGTTCCCTGGGCATAGATGTTGTCCGGGGCAAGTGCCGCTGTGCCTTTGCGAGCCGTCATGCCCATGGCGACAGGACTCCGTCGGTTTCCATTTCCGAGGAGAGGGGCTATTTCCGCTGCTGGGTCTGCGACGACGTGCGGGGCGACGTGATTTCCCTGGTGCAAAAGTACAAGGGTTGCTCTTTTATGGAGGCCCTGAATTACCTTCGCGAAACTTTTCCGTTTTTGGCCCCTGCGGGCAAGTCCACCTCGGCAGGCAAGCCTGTTGTGGGCACCCATCATAATGGTGCCGCACAGGCTCCCCAGGAAATCTACGCTACGGAGCCTATGCCCATGCCGGAACCGGCACCGGCAGAGGAATTGGTCAGCGAAGACGAACGCAAAAAGATCATTTTGAATTTTTTGAAGATGCTTTCGCCGGTAGACGGAACCCAGGCCGCCGCTTGGCTTATGGGGCGTCGCATCTTTAAGCCCGTGTGGGATAAGATGCTTCTTAGGACCATCAAGGACTACGGTCAGCTGAACAATGCCCTCAAGGACACCTACAGCATGGATGTCTTGCAGTACGTGGGCCTGTTCAACGAGAAGGGAAACCTGAAGTTTTACAAGCACCCGCTGATATTTCCGTACCTGGACACCCAGCGCAGGGCTTTTTATTTCCAGTCCCGGGCGCTGGAAAGTTCCGTAGTGCCCAAGGAGATGAACCTGCGGGGCACGGTGCCTTACCCGTACAACATGGCGGCCCTGGACGAGAAACCGGGCTGGATTTACCTGTGCGAGGGAGTGGTGGACACCCTTACCTTTTTAGGCCGTAAAATCGATGCGGTGGGCATACCCGGCGTGCGCAGTTTCAAGGTGGAGTGGCTGCCCCTGTTCAAGAACAAGAACGTGGTGTTGTGCATGGACAAGGACAACGCCGGTCGCGAGGCCACCAAGTACCTGCAAGAGGTGTTCAGCAATGCGGGAATCCGCACCATCGTGCTGGGGGAGGGCACGGAACATCTGGATTCTTCTATAAAGGAAGGCGAAGATGTGAACGACTGGTTTGGCGGGAAGCACTGACAAAAGCTATATATTGGTGCGGTTAATTTATGAAAAAAATTAAGGACATCATCGAGATAATCAGGGGCAACCTGGTTTTCAAGATTTTCAAGGGAATTTACGGGTTCATCAACTTCTTGTTGAGGTGCGTTCTCCTGATTCTCATCATCTATTCGGCGGTGTTCAGTATCGTGGCCTCCGTGGCCCTGTACAAGGCCTTTATTTACGGATATAACTTGTACGACGGCGTGGAGTCCCTGAAGGATACCCAGCCCGAGATGAGCCGCTACATGCAGGCACTGGTGGATTCCAATCCGACGGTGAAAATCAAGCATACCTATGTGCCCCTGGATTCAATCAGCCCCTATTTGCAGAAGGCGGTGATTGCCAGCGAAGACGCCGGTTTCTATTTCCACCCGGGCTTTGACGTGAACGCCATCGCCGAGGCGTTGAACGCCAACAAGATGTCCGGCAAGACCAAGTTTGGTGGGTCCACTATCACGCAACAGCTGGCCAAGAACCTGTTCTTGAGCGGGGAACGCTCTTGGGAGCGGAAGTTCAAGGAGCTGGCCTATGCGCTTTTGATGGAACACGAGTTGGGGAAGGACCGTATTCTGGAACTGTACCTGAACTACGCCCAGTGGGGCAAGGATATTTTCGGATGCCAGGCGGCCTGCTCCACCTATTATAAGAAGAGTTGCAGCAAGCTTAGCGTGGACCAGGCCATCAATCTGGCGGCCATGCTGGCAAGCCCCGGCAAGCATCATCCTAACATGCGGGAAAGCCAGTTCATGGCCAAGCGCCGGGCGGTCATCTACCAGAACATGTTCCCCAAGAAGGACAGCCTGCTGGTGGATTCCTTAAGGCAGTTGATGGCGCCGCCTCCTGCTGCGGCTCCGGCGGCGACAGCGGCTGAACCTGTGGCGGCGCCCGTCGCTCCTGCTGCGCCAGAGGTTGTCGAAAGCCCCGCACCTGCGGAGCCTTCAGCTCCCGAGAACCCGGAGTAATTCCTCTTTTTTGACAAGGCCGTTTTGGACAAGTCTGCTGGCGTATTCCTGCAGCGTTCCGTCGGTGTAGGCGTTGTCGGACCCTAGCAGTTCCAGTGCGGCGATGCGGCCGCCGGTCTTTTTCCGCAAAAGCCTCTGGGCCATTACCCCCAGCAGGGAATCTTGCAGTGATGCTTGGGAAATTCCCAGGTCCTGGAGTCGTGCAAAGGCTCCCTTTGCACTGTTGGTGTGTAACGTCGCAAGCACCAGGTGGCCCGTTTCTGCGGCGCGGAGCGCAATACGGGCGGTTTCTTCGTCCCGGATTTCGCCTACCAGAATCACGTCGGGATCTTGCCGGAGTATGGAGCGGAGCGCTGCGGCGAAGGTAAACCCGCATTTTTCGTTGACCTGCACTTGGTTTGCCCCGGCAAGGCTGTATTCCACCGGGTCTTCGATGGTGGTGACGTTTATCTTTTTCTGGATGATTTCCCGTAGGCCCGCGTACAGCGTGGTAGTCTTGCCGCTGCCGGTGGGGCCTGTTATCAGGAACAGCCCCTGAGGCATGGCGAAGATGCGCCGGAGTTCTGCAAGGATTTTTGGGCTGAATTCCAGGTCGCCGAGGGTGCCGCCTTCGTCCTTGGCGGGTAAAAGCCGCAGTACGCAGGTTTCGCCGTGCTGTACCGGCAGGGTGCTGAGCCGGACCCGCACCGTTCCCGATACGCCCTGGAACTTGAAACTCCCGTCATGGGGAATTCGCTTGTCTGTGATGTCCACTTGGGCCAGGAGCTTCAGCCGCACAAGGACTGGGTCCTTTAACCATGGGGGCAGGCTTCTGTGGAATTGCAAAAGTCCGTCGATGCGGAAGCGCACCTTCAGTTCCTTTTCGGTGGGTTCCAGGTGGATGTCGCTGGCGTTTTGCTCCAGGGCCTTGTCCATAAGGCAATCCACCAGGTTGATGACCGGCTCCGATTCCCAGGAGTTGGCCTTGCTTTCTTGCAGGGCTTCCGCTTCGCTTGCGAAGTTCGTCCGTATGGTCCGGAGCACTTCGGCTTCGGTCATGGGGCAGGGGACAACGGGCCCGCCGTGCATAAAGCGGATGCGCTCCAACAGCATTTCGTCGTGGATGTTTGCCATGCCCAGGTACAGGGCGGCTGGGTTTTTGCCCGCAGGGCAGGGAAGGGGAGTGGTCAAGTGTACTTTGCACCAGGCGTCAGTAAAATTCATGCCGGCCAAAATACAAAACACTAACTCAGAAAAACCAGTTTTTGCGTCATGGCGGTTCGTTCTATCGTCATGGCGGGCTCGACCCGCCATCTAGATTCCGGCTCGGGGGCTGGAATGACGCAGGAGGGGAAGCCCGGAATGACGCAGGAGGGGGAGCCCGGAAAGACGTGTGGGTTGTACGTCATGGCGGCCTTGAGCCGCCATCTAGGTTCCCACCTAAAGGTGGCCATGCGCACTAGGCAATAAATTGCCAAGTGCTGTCCGCCGGGTCGTGGCCCGGAATGACGAAGGAAAGTGAGCCCGGAATGACGAGGGATTGCCTGTCCGGAATGACGAGGGGGCTATGATGAAAAAAGGCTCGGTCGTGGACCGGGCCTTTTTAAGAAGGTTGACTAGCTGTTACGCTTTCGCCTTGTTGAATTTGCCCTTCAGGTTGCTGGCTTTTTTCTTAGCCTTGTGGAACAGGGCGTTGGGTAGCCAGAAGAATGTGGGCACCAGGTACATGGTGAGGATGGCAGATACAATCAGGCCACCCACGGATGCGATACCCATAGGCTGGGTCATGGCGGCCACGTTACCGCCAAAGGCCAGGGCTAGCGGCATCTGGGCCACCACAGAGGCGAAGGTGGCAAGGGCGATGGGCTGGAACTTGGTCTTGCCCGCCGTCATGATGGCAGAGCGACGCCCCATGGAACCGCTTCGCAACAGTCTGTTGGCTTCGTCAAGCAATAGGATAGCGTTGTTCACCACCACACCGATAAGCATCACGATAGCCATGAGGGCAATCATGGAGAGTGCCTTGCCGGTGAATATGAGGGCGAGGAACACGCCAATGGCACCCATGGGGATGGTGGTCATGATGATAAAGGGCTGTGCAAAGCTTTCCAGCAGGGCAACCAGCAAGATGTAGGTGAGGAGAATAGCCATGATGATGGCGGTCTTGAATTCGTTCACCATGTCTTCCTGCATGTCGGCCTGGGCACCGAAACTGAAAGAAACACCTTCGGGGAGTTCGTCCTTCATGCTGGCGGTTAGCTTGCCCAGGTTACCCATGACTTCACCGGTGGTGTGGCCTGGCAACAGGTTCATGGAAACGTCCACGCGGGTCATCTTGCGCTTGCGGTCAATGCGGGTGGGGCCTGCGCCGTCCTCTACTTTGAACAAGTCACTGACAGATACAAATCCCTTGGGAGTTTTCATGGGCAGGTCTTCGATATCGGCGTGGCTCTTGCGGTTTTTCTCCTGCATGCGCACATACACGTCGTATTCCTCGCCGTCTTCGGTGTACTGCCCCGCCTCGTAACCGCTTACGGCGATATAGTTCATGGTGGCAAGGGACTGCAGGGTCACGCCGTAGTCGGCCAGGGCCTGCCTGTTAGGTATCAGCCGGATTTCGGGCTTACCCGCTTCGTAGCTGGTCTTTACATCCACAACGCCGGCAATGGTCTCCTTGACCCGGTCCATAATGAGTTCCGATGCCTTGATGACGGAATCCTTCTTGAGACCGTTCACTTCGAGCACCACGTCGCCTGCGCTGTTGTTGTTCATTTCGGAGGCGGATGTGGACTTGATGGCGATATAGGCGTCGGGGATGTCGGCCAGGTAGGGGCGCAGGGAGTCCACAATCTGGTCGGTGCTCCTGGTGCGGCCTTCCCAGTCCTTCAAGAGCTTGATACGCATGTTGGCCTGGTTTACGGCGCCGCCGTTGCTGCTGGTACCGCCTACGTTCACGCTGTAGTGTACGATTTCTGGAATGCCCTTTACGCGTTCTTCGATAATCTGGGCAATACTGTCGGTGGTCTCCACATTCGTACCCACGGGCATTTCCAGCTTGATGCTAATCATGCCCTGGTCCTGCTTGGGCATCAGTTCCACGGTCATGTGGGTCGCTGCCATGTAACCTACGAACAAGACCATGGCCACAAGTGCCAGCACCTGGAAAATAACACCGGGAATGGACAGGCAGAACGAGAGGGTCTTCAGGTAAATATCGCGGACGACATTGAGTGCATGGGGGAACAGACCGAGAACGCGCCCAATGATGGAGGGCTTTTCCTCGATGATGTTCCCGTTTTCGTCTTTCTTTTTACCCTTGAACAGGTAGGCTGCTAAAAGCGGGGTCAGGGTGAAGGTGGCGAGCAGGGACACCATTGTGGCAAACACCATGGTAAGGCCGAAGGTACGGAAGAAAATACCGGCGATGGATTTCATGAAGGCGATAGGCACGAACACGCACACGTTGGTAAGTGTCGATGCCATGATGGCCACCATGATTTCAGAGGTCCCTTTATAGGCTGCTTCTTTCGGGTCCAGGCCCTCGTTCAGTTTTACGTTGATATTTTCAAGCACCACGATAGCGTTGGTCACCAACAAGCCCACCGACGACGATAATGCCATCAGGGACATCATGTTGATGCCGAAACCCGCAAAGTACATAAGGGTAAAGGCGCCAATCACAGAGGTGGGCATGGTGAGGGCCGCAATGAACATTGTGGAGAACTTGCCGAGGAACAGAAGCAAAAGGCCTGCGGTCAAGAAGATGGCGATAATCACGTTCTGGATCACGTTGTCGATGGCTTCGTTCACCGCTTCGGACTTGTCGTACACCAGGTGGAGCTCGAAACCTTCGGGGAGGCTCTTGTTGATGGCGTTCATGCGCTTGATAACGCCCTTGGAAACATCCACCACGTTAGCGTCGGAACGTTTCTTGATATCGAGGGTGACGGAACTTGTACCGTTGAAACGTGAAATAGAAGTGACTGTCTCGATCGTGTCCTTGACCTTTGCGATTTCGGAAAGCTTGATAACGCCGTTGGCCGTAGGTACGTCCATGTTGCGCATTTCGTCCAGGTTCTGGAACTTGCCCGCTGTACGCACGGAGGTGTTCTTGTGCTTGCCGATAACTTCGCCCACTGGGTAGTTCAGGTTGGACTGACCGTACATTCCCATGATGGTGGAAATGTCTACGCCACGGTCCTTCATCTTGTCCTTGTCCAGCTCGATAGAAATCTGGCGGGTGGTACCACCGAAAACATCCACGCTGGCCACGCCCGAAACGGAGGTGAACAGGGGTTCGATTTCGTCTTCCACCATCTGGAGGAGTTCCGTGGAGTTCAGCGGGCCCGTAAAGGAAATGGCCATGATGGCTGCACCATTGATGTCCACCTTAGAAATGATGGGGGCTTCTACGGCATCCGGGAAGTTGGCGGATGCCAGTTCCACCTTGGAACGTACGTCGTTTGCTGCTACATCCACGTTGACGCCCATGTTGAACATGGCAACGATAATGCCGTAGTTCTCGAGGCAGATAGACTGCACGTAGTCGATACCGTCCACCAGTTCTACCTGTTCTTCTACAGGCTTGATGACAGTGGTTTCGATTTCTTCGGGGTTTGCACCTGCATAGACCATGGTTGCCGTCACCACAGGAACTTCGAATTTCGGCATCAGGTCCACGACCATCATGGAGTAGGTGTACAGACCGAAAACCACCACGGTCAAGATGACCATGAGCATGGTAATCGGTTTATAAATACTGGCCTTGATCATTCAGCGTATCTCCAGTAAAATTATTTGACGATGTTGACCTTGTCGCCGTCGTTCATCTTGGACATGCCTTCCACCATGACGGTCTCGCCACCCTTGAGGCCTTCGGCAATCTGCACCTGGTCCTTGGTCTGGATACCGACCTTCACGATTTTACGGCGGGCGTTGCCATCTTTGTCTACGGTCCATACCATGTTGAGGCCGTTCTTGTAGACCACGGCTTCGGCGGGCACCACCACTCCGTTCACCTGCTTGGTTTCCAGTTCGGCGGTTATGTACATGCCGGGGAGCAACTTCTTGCTGCTGTTGTCAAACGTCACTTCTACGGGGAAGAACCTGGTCACAGGGTTAGCGGCCAGGGGAATTAGGGTGACCTTACCCTTCATTTTCTTGCCGGCCACCTCGACGGTAGCGGCGGCACCCATCTTGAACTGCGAAATGTCCTTGCTGGTCACGTTCAGCTTCAAGATGACCTTGTCCAGTTTGGCGATGGTGCAGAGGGTGGAACCCACGCCGGGGGTCTGACCTTCCTGGTAGTTCAGTTCAGTGACCACGCCTGCGGCATGTGCCAGAATCTTGGTGGCGCGACGGGCGGTTTCCAGGTTCATCTTGGCAATCTTCAGCTGCATTTCGGCCTGGTCCAGGTCCTGCTGGCTAAGACCGCCCTTGGCGTGTACTTCGCGCAGACGTTGGGTGGATTTTTCGAGCAGGGCCACCTGTTCCTGCACCTGTTCGTACTGGGTGTTGTCGCCGGTAAAGATGTATTCGGCCAGCACCTGGTCCTTTTGGACGGTAGAGCCCACCTGCACGTAGATCTTTGCCAGGGGGTCGCCCATCTTGGAGATGGCGTTAGCCTGCTGCATGCCCTCGATGGTACCGCTGAATTCGCGGATGTCCTTGAGGGAGGATTTCTTGGCTTTTGCCACGCGGGCGGGCTTGCCCTTTTCCTTCTGGATTTCTTCGATGGTGGAAGGTGCCACTGTGGCACTATCCTTGGCGTCTTTGCCCTTGCAGCCGACAAGGACAAACGTTAGGGCAGAAAGGGTGATGATGTACTTTTTGATGCTGTTCATAATCTTTGTCCTATTGATATTCTCCGGTGGCCTGCAAAAGGGCGTTGTAGGCGTTGTTCCAATTCAAGACCGCTTCCATGTACTTGAGCTTTGTGGTGCGGAGCGTCATGGAGGCGTCCAGGTAGTCCAGCTGGGTGGACTTACCCACCTTGTAGGAGGCCTCGGTCAAGTCGTAGTTGCGGGTGGCCAGATCTACCTGGCGTTTCTGGAGCTCCAGCTGGCGTACCGCGTCTTCCAGGGTGTTGGCGCAGGATTCGATCTGCATGCGGAACCCGCGCTCGGCGGTTTCTTTCTGGATCTGGGTGTCGCGCAGTTTCGATTTCGCCTGGACCACGGCTTCCTTGGTTTTCATACCGTTGAAGAGGTTCATGGTCAGGTTCAGGCCCACGTACTTGTTGATGTTCTTGTCCCAGTCGGGGGCGTCCCACTGCTGGATCTCGTTTTTGTTGTTGGTGTACTTGAGGCCGCCCACCAGCACGACGGTGGGCTTGTAGCCGCCCTCTTCGATGGAAATGTTCTTCTGGAGCATGTCTTCGGACTGGTCGAGCATCACCAGTTCCTTGCGGCGCTTTTTCACGTTGGCCATGGCGGTGTCTGGGTAGGGCAGGTTGGAGTTCGGGTCACGGAGTTCCCCCTTGAACTGCACGTCGGCCTCCCAGTCCATTCCCATGGTGTTCAGCAGCGCGTTACGGGCGAGAATCTGGTTCTTCTTGGTCTTTTCCAGCTCGGACTTGAGCTGGTCCAACTGGAGCTGGGCACGAATCTGGTCCAGTTCCGAGGCAAGTCCGCTTTCTACGGCGCCGTTCACGTAGTCGATATGCTGCTGCGTCTGGGCGATGCTCGCTTCCAGGATAGCCACGGCGGAATCCAGGTAGATCAGCTGGTCAAAGGCGGTTTCCACGTTGTACTTGACGGTGGACTTCACGTTTTCCAGGTTCACTTCCTTTAAGCGCCTGTAGGCCTTGGCAATCTCGATGCCGGTACCTACCTTGCCCTGGGCGTACAGAATCTGTGTGGCGGTGAGGCCCACGCTGGATTGCCAGCGGTAACCCTGGGATTTCATGCCGTAAATGAGGCCGTCTACCGCGGGAGCCATGACCTGTTGGTCATAATCGGGTGCGCCCATCTGGGTGGCCGCGTTGGTCAGGGCATGGTCGTTCTTGACGTCGTCCAGCCCGAAAATGCGTGTGACGCCTGCGCTCAGGTCGATAGAGGGCATGGCGTTTCCATAACCGGCGTCCACCTGGGAGTTGGCAGAAACCAGCTCTTCTTCGGCGGTCTTGATGGTCGTGGACTTTTCCATGGCAATGCGGAGGGCGTCTTCGCGGGTATAGGCCTGCCCGGCCCATGCGGGCAATGCCAGCGAAAGCGCGAAAGCCACGGAAGGTAGGATAGCAAATTGCCTTGACATTCGTTCTCCAGTTTGTAATATGGGCCAAATTTAGCAAAAAAGCCCCCTTTTATATAGGGAGCTCCGTTTATTTGTGGATGAAATGCCCTTTATAGCGGATAAAAGGCACAGCCTGCCGGCACTACATCAGGCCGGGGATTTTCATGCCGCCGGTGACACCGCTAATGCTTTCTTGGGTGGCGTCGTCCTTTTTCTTGACGGCCGCGTTGATGGCCGCCATAATTAGGTCTTCCAGGGCTTCCACGTCGTCCTTGTCGACGGCGTCGGGATTGATCTTGATCATGGTGAGTACCCCGCGACCGTTCATGGCGACTTTCACCATGCCGCCACCTGCTTCGGCATCGAAACTCTGGGCTTTCAGGTCGCTTTGTGCCTTCAGCATCTTGCTCTGCATCTTCTGAAGGTCCTTCAGCATTTTACTCATGTCCATGGAATGAACTCCTTTCTAGTTGTCGTTGTCTTCTTCTAGGTCGTCTTGGGCCATGCTGGCCGTTTCCTTTTTCAACGCTACAGAATATACCAATTCTGCAGCGAACATTTTTTCCAAATCTTTCAAAACGGGTTCCCTGTCCTTGTCCAGCTCGTAGGGGCTTTTTTTGGCATTTTCTCGCAAGATTCGCTCCGTTTCCGTGTAGGCGCGGGTCTTCACCGAAAGAGAAACCTTGGTCTGGAGCTTGTCTTCGAGCAGGTTTTGCAGCCTGGTCATGAACTCTGGATGTTCCTGCAGCTGCTGGAAGTTCCAAGAGTCATTTTTTGTCGTTTCGCCAACGAAGGTGAGGGCGATGGGGAAGGGATTTTCGTGAATGTCGCCGGTCTCGAGAACCGTGCCCGCCATAGCAGCCGAGAAGTACAGGTCTCCGTCATCGGCAAAACTTGCGCAGATAGAGGGCCAGGCGGCTGCAATCTCGTAGCGCGAATAGGTAGCACCGCCTTCGGAGCCCTGGTAATTTTCGAAGGGGTCGGCATAGGGTGTGGGGGCTGGTTCGGCCTCGAGGGCCTGGGCAACTTCAGCTACTTTTTTTTTTACCGCCTCGTCGGCGGCGGATTTGGGGTCGTTGATGACGGCCAGCGCTCGCTTGAGGTCGGTGAGTCGGTCGAGCCATGCCATCCGGGCAAACGTGGTCTCCACTACGAGTCTCGGGTTGGTACTGTAACGCAGGTTCGCCTGCAGGTCAATGAGCATCTTGCTCAAGCGCAGCAGGTCGCCGTTGCTGATTCCCTGACCTGCGCTCTTGAACTTGTTGAAAAGCTCTTCCGTCACGTTCAGCTCATCGGCGGTGAAGGCTTCCAGGCGGCTGTAAATCATGTTCCGCAGGAATTTTCCGAAACCGTCTAGTAGGGGAGTGAACTCTATGCCAATCTTGACGGCATCATCCACCATCTTGAAACAGCCCTTCAGGTCATGGGTCTCGATGGCCTGGATAAGGGAGAAGAACAGCTCCACCGGTGGAATCCCGAGGATAGAGCGCACCGATTCGGCGGTCATGTCGCTGCCGGTGAAGGCGTAGGCCTGGTCGAAATAGGTGAGTCCGTCGCGCATGGAACCGTCTGCCTTCTCGGCGAAGATGTCCAGGGCCTCATCAGAGGCGTTGATGTTTTCCTGCTCGCAGATGTAGCGGAGTCGACTACGGATCTGGTCCATGGTGAGCCGTTTGAAGTCGAAACGCTGTACGCGGCTGAGGATGGTCTGGGGAACCTTGTTCACCTCGGTGGTGGCGAAGATGAAAATTACATGCGGAGGAGGTTCTTCGAGGGTTTTGAGCAGGGCGTTAAAGGCTCCGGTGGAGAGCATATGCACTTCGTCAATGATGAAGACCTTGTACTTGCCGATAACCGGGGGGTATTGCACGCGCTCGATAACATCGCGGATGTTCTCAACGCCGGTATTGGAGGCTGCATCTATCTCATAGACGTCCATGGGATTGCCGCTGGCGATATCCTTACAGCTGTCGCACTGACCACAGGGGTGTAGCGGGTCTCCTCCTTTGCAGTTCAAGGTCCGGGCGAGGATTCTGGCACTGGTGGTCTTGCCCACGCCGCGGGTACCGGTAAAAAGGAAGGCATGGTGCAGGCGGCCGCCCTCGATTGCGTTCTGGAGGGTTTTTGCGATATGTTCCTGTCCGACCATGTCGGAGAAAGACTGGGGGCGCCACTTTCGGGCCATTGCTACGTATGCCATGCGTAAAGTATAGTAAAAAATGATGCGAGTTTCGAGTTCTAAGTTACTAGTTACTAGAGTTATTCTGAAACAAGACTCTTGTAACATCAAAAACTAGTAACTAGCCCGAAGGGCGAAGTAACTAGTAACTGGTAACTTTTTTATTATTTGTACAGAAAATCATGAGGTCTATAATGAATCCGAATCTGGCGCTTTTGGTCCTATCTTGGCAGGTGGCTTGTCTTTTTCACGAGAATGAAACTGAAAATCTTTTGCCTGGCTCTTCTTCTGCGACACAGGCGGAAAGTGATACTTTGGACCAAATTCACGACGAACTGACCCCCGATGTCTCTTGGGATGACTTCAATAAGGTTTATGGCTCGTTTTCATCGGCAAAAGAACGTGCGACGGCTTGTGTGGAAACCCTTAGGGAGCAAAGTCCCGAGTTCAAGAGCAAAGTGTTGGAATCTATGCTGAAAGTAGCAAATGCCTCCCGCGAAGATGAAAACGAGAGCAATGTATCTCCGGAAGAAATGGCCTTTGTCCAGCAGATTCGTGAAGCTTTGGAATAGTTTTACTATATTGCAGCATTATGGAAAAAGAACTTGACAATTTTGATGACGAAGATTTGGGAGAATTCGATAAGAATCTTCTGGATTCGGATGAAGGTGTTGAAAGTGCCCCTGTAATTAGGGATTACAGCCAGCGCCAGATTCTCATTTGGGAAGAAGATGATGCCCGGCGTGAAGCTTGTCTTGAGGTTTTGACTGACCTGTTGGTGGGTGCCACTATCAAGCCCGTGAAAACCGAGGCCGAGGCCCTGGAACAACTGGAAAACGAGGATTGGGATACCTTCGTGGTCGATTTTTATTCTGAAGGGGTCTCCGAGAGCGAGTTTATCAAGCGTGTTAACAACTACCCGGGTTCAATTCTCGTGGCCATCTCCATGGGGCCGTTGACCTTGCCCGATGAACGTGACCCCGCCAAGACAGAACTTTTGCGTAGGCTTTTCGACATGGATAAACCTGCTGCGCAACTTCACGGCTAGTTTAGGTCAAAAAATTTTTAAGACTCCGAGGAGAACTCCCCGGAGTTTTTTGTTGTTGTGTAGCTTTAGAAGCAACCCTCGGGTGATCCTGGAGTTGGAACTCCCATGCACCAGGATTCGCCTAGCCCCCTTGTTTGCCAAAGACGCTGGTTAAGCTGGGTGCTTTGGGGATTCTTGCTGGGATTGTTGTTGTTGGGAATGACTGTTGCCGAATCCTGAACGTTGGAATAAAATAAGGAATCAAGAATGGTTCCGTTGCATTGGAGCACGATGGAGCTCTTGGTGTTGGTCAGGTCTCCCCAGGTTGCGGTGTTCCTGAATGCTGTTGGGGTGCTTGCCGAAGTATCGCCAAACACGAGGTTTTTGCCTGGAGCGATGTCATTAACGGTGATTTCCCAGGCCTTGCTGCCCGTTGAACCGGTGCCGATGGTGCAGCCGCCCAGCAAAAGGGTGTCTATGCTTCCATTGTAGATCTCGATGAATTCGTATTGATTGGAATCTGTTTTGAGGGGTGCACTCAAGAATTCTGTGATAACCAGGTCGTTTTCTTTTGGACTGCGCCTCGATGCTGGCAGGTTCATTTGAATCTCCAGGTTGGCGTTGTCGGCGATTTCTATGGCTATGGCCGCCTTGCCTCTCAGGGATTTCAGTTCTAATGATGGAACCGGATTGTCTGGACTTAAATAGAGTGAATCTTCTATTTGATAAATGTTGTTGTCCAGCTGGTCGAACAACGTTATTTTTAATCGGTAGCTTTTTTCCAGAGCGAGAAAATCGGTATGGAACACGCCGTCGCTGTCGACTATTTCCATAAGGTAGGTATAGAGGGAATCTTCGGATTCCAATTCCATTTGCCCATAGGCGATTTTGACGGGGTTTCCAAACCCTAGGGGAATCCGTAGGTAGATGAATCCGGCCAGAGGCCGCATCTTGATGTTGATTTCTTCTGTTTTGCCCGCTTCTAACCGGGCCTCCACTTCGCCTTTTTGCATCAGGTTGCCGTTGGCATAAATTTTAGCCTGGAATCTCCAGTGGTCATGGGGGAACAGGTCTAGCTCTAGGGAATGTTCTTCTGGACTTTTGACCAGGTGCAGAGTATCGGCTCCCATACAGTCGATGACTAGACTGTCCATGAGGGGGACGCTTGTGTAGTGGAGTTCCAGCTGCACCTTGGTGGAGACACCTTCGGTGTTTGCAATAGTTTTTTCGCCGGAATCCTTGCCGCAGGCCCAAAGAACAAGGGCGAATAGGGAAAGGGCCAGAGCCCACAGAGTTGTTTTCTTGATAGGATTCATTTGACCTCCTTTTGGTTTATAAGACATCCTATGCCTTATAAACGGAATTGGGAGGCCAAAAAGGAACGGTAAAAAAAATATTACGAGTTCTGTGGCTGATTTCCGGAATTATGGTTCCTGGAACTCTGTAGCTTTTCAGCGCAGGGCTTACTTTGTCTTAAAATTTTCACCAGGGCGCTGGGAGAAAGGCCAAAAGCCTTAGCTGCTTCCTTGGTGTCACCGTTTTTTTGAGCCATGCGGTCAAAGACGTGGGCCACGAACAGGGGGAAAAGAGGGTTACTTGTTTGAATATGCCCGTTGCTTCCGGGAAAGGGCATTTCGGGCTCTTGGGGTGCTTCTCGCACCTTGAGGGCAAGTGCCATCTGCATGCGGTGCAGAGCGTGGACCTTATTTTCCTTGGCGGATCTGCCTTCGGAGGATTTGATTTCTAAATTGTATTCCCGTAAGGTCAGCTGCACTCCGGTGTTGGTCTTGTTCCTGTGTTGCCCGCCAGGACCGGACCCCTGGAAACCTTTCAGGGTACAGACGCCTAGCAGCTGGTCCAGGCTCATTTTTAAGTAGGTATCGCGATGCATATCTTGAAAGATAAAATTCTTGTGCCCCTCGCTATGGTTGTTTTCTTGCTATTAACCGCCTGTGCAGGCTCTGCGGACAACGCTTCCCAGGGTGGAGTTCTTCAAAATACGCCCCAAAATGCCCAGGCAAAGGACGCCCAATACCAGGAGCGAGTCCAGGACAAGTAGGCCCTTTTGGAAACTATGTTCCAGAACTTTCTGGACGGTATCCGGAACGGTGCTTCTGCCGAAGTCCTGTACGGCTATCTGACAGACACTTCGGAATACTGGCTGGACACTCTTGAAACACATGCCCGCCGCTACGACGCTGAGGCTCTGGATACATGCCAGTTTTATGAGGCCTACGCCATTATTCTTTACCGCCTTTATGAGCGGGAACACCTCTGGGAAACCGAAGATGACCGCATGCTCTTTATGCTGCTCAGCAAGAGCGGTATGCTGGACCGGTTCCTGCGTCTGCAACTTGGACCCATGAAGGTGAAAAACGACCGGGGAAGTATAGGCCTTGCCAAAAGCCCCGACGTGCCCATTATGCTATTTGTCTGGGATGACCGGACCTGGAAACTGGACCTGCCGGCAACGCTCCCTCTGATTACCAAGGGAATCGAATCTATCGCGGTCAAGAAGAACTGGACCAACCGCAAGCTGGCCCTTTACTGGATAGAGAAGGAATACCACATGACCTACTCCAGGCTGGACGATTCCCTGTTGGAGCCTATCGGTTTTTAGTTAGACGAATACACGATGCGTAGTATCTGCAAGTGCTTGTTTTTGCTCCTGTGTTTTGGCGTCTGCGCCATTGCCGCTCCAGCCAAGATTTCGGGAGCGGTAGAGTCCAAGACTCCTTTTAGTGGCGACCGCCTTTTTGCTGTTCTGGATTCTGTAGGTGGCACAGGAACCTGGATGGAATGGGACAGCACCGGCGTAAAAGACCCTTCTATCATGTCGGTGGTTGCACCTTCCATGAAAACCTCCCAGAAACCCCAGATGGTGTGGGTAATATCTGAGCGGGAAAAGCCCTTGATGGCTATCCTTTTTTCGAAGGGAGCGGGGGAGGTTCTTGTGTTCTATGAGCTTTCCGCCCTAGATGCCAAACCGGAGCCTCTGAAGCTGAATCCGGAACCGGACCCGCGGGTGTTTCTCCGGGACTACCAGCAGGAATCCCCGACGGTCTTTGTCCACCTGGACAAGCCCAACCTGAAAATTTCCATATCCGAAAAACTGATCCGCTTTACCTACGAAAAGGCGGACAAGACGGCGCTCCGTTACGACAGAGATTTTGCCAAGAAAACCTTTGTAGAAAAACGTTCCGAAGTCCGCAGTTACATGGACTATTTTCGTTATGAATATGCCCTGATGCTTCGGGCCTTTGTCCAGTCTGTTCGGGGGCTGTTCAACTGGCAACCTTGGCATTGGTACATGGATTCCTGGAATCATTCCGCCTTTATCAAGGCCGATGAACTGGAAGCCATTCTTTCGAAAGGATTTCCACCGGAATATGTCACGATTTTCAAGACCAGGGCCGCTACCGGCGAGACGGTGGAATTTCGGGTGAACGGCAACGGCTTCTTTGAAATGGATATTTTCGCCCCGTAGCCAGCTATTTTGTATTTTAGAGATATGCGCTTGAAATGGTCCACATTGTTGCTTGCCCTGGGTTGCCTTGCGGTTTCTCATGTGGACGCATCTGTGACCTTTATTGCCCAATTTGCGGTTGGCGACAAGAATGTGGCCACCTTTAGCGAAGACGGTCTCTATGCGGTGGATTTTGCAACAATCAAGAAGGCCCTGGTCCAAAACAAGAGGCAGGGAGACCTGGATGGGATCCAGGTCGAAAAACTCTGCGTTTATGCGGCTTCTCCCGACACCTTGAGCGACAAGGTGCCCGAAAAGGCCAAGCTAGAACCGGACCAGACCTTTGAAATCCCTATTGAGGTTCGGGACAAGAACGGAAACGGAATCTTCGACGCTGGTGATACGCTCCTTTTTGTGGGGTACGGCACTTCTATTTGGAAACGCGTCGATTCAGAGGACCCGTCCTTTGAAACGGGCAAGATGGACTATTTCCATTCACATTCGCCCTATTCCTTTTACCAGAACTTTCAGCTGGGCTGGAAATCCTCTGGCAAGGGACTTCGTTTGAATGATTACTTGAAGGAACCATCCGGTACGGGCAAGAGCATAGAATGGATGCGCTACGTCCGCGCAGAAAAAGAGGCCATCTTGCGGGATACCTATTATGGTCGTGAAGGAGACTGGGAAAGTTCTTCGGGTAGAGAATGGTTTTGGCTTTGGCATAGCCGTCTAGATTCTACCACCTATTCCAATTCGGACCTGATTCAGCCGCAGGTTCAAGATTTACCTGGGCGAATTGCAGGTGGAAAGGAATTTTTGGGGGTGTCCTACTTCCCGTATAGATCTCTTTGGCGCTCTTTTGCCGAAAAGTCCGATGATCAGAAGCACGATTTGGAAATGTCCGGCAAGTCTTATCAGGAACGGATGGACGGTATTGATTTTTCCATGACGGTGAATGGAAAGAAGCTACCCCGCAGTACCGCCACCTTGATGCCGGGCAATACTTTCCGTCTGGGTAATCCAGGGCTCAAGGACAAGGGAAATAGTTTCGGCTTGACGATGTTGCCTAACGATTACCAGTTCGACCGTTTTGACGGTTACACGCTGGCCTATCAGTGGACTCCTGCGGTGGATTCGGCAGAATGGCTTTTGCCGGGCCGAGTATCTGGAGTTATACAGATTCCCGTTGGCAAAGATGCAAATCTTCAGATTATGAAGTTTGTAAACTATCGTCAGGTGGGCCTTTTGCAGGTGAAAAATGGCGTTGCAAAGGATAGTGTAGCTGCTTCCGATGATGTGCGTTATCTGGTCTACAAGAAAAATGTGTACAGAAACACTATTAGCGTGGTTAGCCAAGCTGTTAAACCCGCAGGGGTGATTTCGGATATTTCTAGAATTGATTCCCGTACGGAATATTTGATCGTATCGCCGTCGGAATTTCTGAATGGAGCCGTAGCCCTAGGAAAATTCCGCTCCGATGGCTCTGCCGTGACCACAATCCCGACTGCGGTTGTTGCCGTAGAAGATATTTATGCAAGGTATACAGGTGGCGCTGTTTCTCCTGTGGCAATCCGCAATTATGTAGCCTATGCGAAGACCCGTTGCAATAAACTCAAATATGTGCTTCTCTTGGGTTCGGGTCATTATGATTACCGCGGAATCAATACGAAGTTAGGTCCGAACTATATGCCGCCCTATGAAAAGGAATCTGTGGCAAGCGATGATTTCTTTGGTGCACTTGAACCTGGTGAACTAATTTTGTACGGTAAGTACGATTTAGATGTTGCCGTAGGTCGTTTACCGGTATCCACAGAACAGGAATTGTCCCACTACATGGACAAGGTCCGGGAATACGAGAAGGTGGGACTCTATGACCATTCGGAATGGCGGTCCACGCTGCTGCTCGCTGCCGATGACGCACTCAACAGCCATATCGTAGACTATACGGAACATACCAAACTGCAAGAAATGCTTGCAAGGTCTATCGATAGTATGGCCACGGCCCAGAATCACCAGTGGAATCTGAAAAAGATGTATTTGCTGGATTACCCGGCCGATGCCTCGGGACAAAAAAAGGATGCGGTTGATGATTTTGTCAACATGATAAACCAAGGCGCATTGATTACGGCCTATTTTGGTCATGGATCCATGACGGATTGGGCTTCTGAAGGACTTTTGAAGCCTAGCTACATAGCGAAAATTTCCAACAGGGGCCGCCTGACTATTCTCAATTCTTTTTCTTGTACCGTGGGACGTTTTGATATGGGCAATGCGCGATCCTTATCCGAAGAATTCGTGCTGGCATCTCAAGTAGGCTCTATTGCGTCTATTGGTTCGACAAGAGAAACTTTTGCCGATTACAACGAGGCTTTCGGAAGAGCTTTTTTGATTTCTTTGCTAAAGACGGAGGGCATGCTTGTCGGAGACGCGTATCGGAATGCTAAAAATTCTGTAGGGGTGGGCTATAGCCGCCAGCGATACAATAACGAACTCTATGTGTTGATAGGGGAGCCTGTTCTTCAGATGCCCAAGGCCTCTATGAAGGTTTCTTTCGATGCCGAAATGGATACCCTGAAGGCCCTTGACAAGGTAAGGCTTTCTGGAAATGTTTCGGGCATGAAAGATGGGTATATTGGAATATCTTTGCATGAGGGCAAGCGAAGCAAGAGGCTGTTTAATGGTCTAGACGTAGAAGATGATACTGTGGATGTTGTTTTTGATGGTTCTCTGATACATTCCCAGGTTGTCCCCGTTCGTGGAGGCCGGTTTGAAACGGAATTTATTTCTCCAAGAAAACTTTCTTTTGGCGATACTGCCGCCCGGTTGAGCGCCTGGGCATATTCGTCGAAGGATAGGGCCGTTGGTAGATTCTTGAAAAGGAAAATCTTGATTTCTGGAGTTTCTACATTTGCGGATTCTATCCATGATCAGACGCCACCTTCGATACAGGTGTAGACTTGTTACAGCGGAGGAATCAACACCTCCTTTGCCGATGGGGAATCTGTAAAAATGCAGTTCCCGGCATGCCTTCAGGTGACCATCGAGGATTCTACCGCCATTGATTTCCGAGAACAACCCGACGAAGGAATTAGTTTTGAAATTGTGGGTGTGGAACACCCGTACCACCCGGGACCGTTTTTGGAGCAGACTTCCAAGAAGGTTGTGGTCCGCAAGACTTTCAATGCCGAAAACTACCCCGAAGGCAAATACGTTTTCAAGGTCCGCGCACAAGATGTCTTGGGCAATGTGGCCACCAAGACCTTGAATCTGGAACTGACCGAAGAAATGAAGTCCGGCTTGCAGGATGTTTTCAACGTGCCGAATCCCATGGGCAAGAAGGGAACGACTTTCTATTTCAAGAACCTGGCCGTGAACCGCAATTCTATGGTGAACATCTTTATATACAACCAGAATGGTCGCTTGGTGAAGGTCATCAAAAATGCTGTCTCGGGCATGACCCGCTGGGATGGTCGTGACAATCACGGAAGGCTTTTGGCCAACGGGCTATACCATTATGTGGTCCGTAGCGAAGTGGAGGCTTCGGACGGGTTCAAAAAGAAAACTTGGACAAAGAAACAAAAATTGCTTATATCGAGGTAAAAATGGATTTGCGTGAAAAACCTGGAAAGATTCAGAAACTGCTGGAATTGTTTTTGAGATTCCGCCTGATTTCGGTGGTACTTCTTGTTGTTTTGTCCGTGACTTTTGTGGCGACCCGCTGGCAGGCCATGGTCTCAATGCCGGTGGCCTCTTCGGAATCTTTGGGAATGTGGCTGGCTGAACATGGGGGCTTTGCATCTCTGTGGCAGGGAGGCCAGTATCTCGCCGTTTCTGCGGTGGCCATGGTGGTTCTGCTGTTTGTGTTTGCAGGAATCCGAGGCGGTATTGCAGGTTTGTTTGGCCTCAGTGCCATGGTTTTTGCCTTGTACGCCCTGGACGGTGCCGAAAGCATGGTCCTGATATTCTATGGAGCGTTTGCCGGCGTGGCTCTGCTCCTTTTGCTCTTTGCAAAACTGGGCGTTGCCAATGTGCTTTTCCCCTTTGCCTTTAGCTGGGTGCTATTGACTGCAATGGTAGCATTGCTGCCGGCCTTTGCTCCAGCCTTTTTGCTATGGGCGGTTTTCTCCGCTGTCGGCTTTGCATCGGTCTTGGCTTTGGCCCTTGTCTCTGCAAAACATCTTGCCGAAGGGACTCCCCAGGCAGGAGCCCTGATCCGTAGCGGCAAAAAGCTGTTGATTCCGGTGACGGTGTCGTCCCTTTTGGCGGTGGCGGCTTTGTTGTTCGATATGGACAAGTCGGCTGTTTCTGGCGTGAAGGTGGCGGAAGCAGCCGTGTCGTGGCTTGCCTTCAACTTGTGGTTCTACGTGTTCCTGTTTCCGGTGGTTTCTTTTGCACCGTGGGAAAGGCTCCGTTCCAAGGAACGCAAAGTCAAGCTGAAAGAAAAGAAGAAGTAGTCTACGAGCAGCGCAGCACCTGGCCCGGACGAATCATGTTGCTCTTGAGGCCGTTGAGCTGTTTGAGCCTGCGTATAGAAATTCCGTATTTTCGGGCAATCTTTCCGAGGCAGTCCCCGCGGCGCACCTTGTAGTAGCGGTGTTTGGAAAGTTCTTTTTGGTAAAAGTCCTCGTTTTGCTGTAGGGCGACGGGATCAATCTCAGTTTGCTCCCACCTGAATTTTCCGTTTTCGAAATCAAAGACGGTGGAAGGGTCTATGTAGAGCCCGTTGTAGCGCATCTCGAAATGCAGGTGCGCCCCGAAGGAACGTCCCGTGTTGCCGCCTATACCGATGGTGTCGCCTGCTTGCAGGGTGTCGCCGACTTTTACATTCCATTTGGACAAGTGGGCGTACAGCGTGGTGAGGCCGTTCCCGTGGTCGAGAATCACGTACTTGCCGTAGCCCCTGCGGCGGCCCTGGTTCCGGGTCTTGACCACCTTGCCTGCAAAGGCGGCTACGATGGTGCGGTCTTCGCCGTGGCAGAGTCCCAAATCTACTCCACGGTGCATGCGGTAGGTTCGTATGCCGTAGGGCCCCGAGATGCGCCTGCTTTCGGAGGGCATGGCCGAGGCGGTCATATCCAGGAACAGGGACTTGACGGCGGAGTCCGCACTGGCGGAATCGGCGGCGGCCATGTCGGCGGCCAGTTCGGCGTCGGCTTCTTCGCTTTCGGCTCCCGATTCGCTTTCGGCGCCATCTTCGCCTTCTACGGCTAGGGAGTCGGCTTCGGCAACATCTTCTGTTTCCAGGTTTTCGGCCTCTATTTCGGCCAGCTCCTGCTGGATAAGCTTTTCGGCTTCGGTGAGTTCGACTGCACCAGCTGGATTTTCGGCGGTTTCGGCAGGAACTTCGCTTAAGGATTCAGCGCCTGATTCTATAGGCTGCTCTACCAGGGGCACGGCATTTTCGGCCATGCCATCTTCCTTTGCCCAGAGGCAGAGGGGGAGGGAGAACAGGAGTATGGAAACGACGCGTTTCATAGATGTGTGGCTAATATAGAATAATTGTTAGGGATTAGAGGGGGTAGGATTTTAAACGAAAGAACTCCCGCCTGTTTGCCCTCGTTATGGTTGTTTTTTTGCTATTTCCTGTTTACTAACCACTAACCACTAGCCACTATTTTCTAAATTTGCTCGCATAAAAATCAAAAGGACTCTAAAATGGCAAAGAAAGTTCAGGATGCCCTCAAGGACATCATCTCCCTCTGCAAGCGCCGCGGTTTCATTTTCCCCGGCTCCGAAATTTACGACGGCCTCGCCAACACTTGGGACTACGGTCCGTATGGCGTGGAACTGAAGCGCAACATCAAGAACCTCTGGTGGAAGAAGTTCGTGACCAGCCGCCAGGACGTGCTCGGTCTCGACAGCTCTATTCTCTTGAACCCCCGCGTTTGGAAGGCCTCTGGCCACGTGGGCAACTTCTCTGACCCGCTGGTGGACTGCCTCGCTTGCCACGAACGTTTCCGTGCCGACCAACTTTTGGAAGACAAGCTCGGCGAAGGCTGCTGCGCCGGCAAGAACTTTGACGAAGTCCACCAGATGATGATGGACAACAAGATTGAATGCCCGACCTGCGGCAAGACCGACTGGACCAAGCCCCGCGCATTCAACCTGATGTTCCAGACTGAAATCGGCGTGATCGAAGGCGAAGGCAACAAGGTCTACCTCCGTCCGGAAACCGCTCAGGGTATTTTCGTTGACTTCAAGAACATTGTCGATAACGTCCGCCCGCGCATCCCGTTCGGTGTGGGCCAGATTGGTAAGAGCTTCCGTAACGAAATCACTCCGGGTAACTTCATCTTCCGTACCCGCGAATTCGAACAGATGGAACTGGAATTTTTCTGCGAACCGGGCACCGAACTGGAATGGTACAACTTCTGGCGCAAGTATTGCTTCGACTGGTTGGTGAACGACCTGGGCGTGAACAAGGAAAAGCTCCGCCTCCGCGAACATGCCAAGGAAGAACTTTCTCACTACTCCAACGGTACCACCGACATCGAATACGAATTCCCGTTCGGTTGGGGCGAACTCTGGGGTATCGCAAGCCGTACGAACTACGACTTGACGCAGCACCAGAACGAATCCAAGGTCAAGCAGGAATACATTGACCCGGTGCAGAACAAGCGCTATATTCCGTACGTGGTGGAACCGTCCCTCGGTGTGGAACGCCTGCTGTTGGTGCTCCTCTGCGACGCCTACGACGTTGAAAAGCTCGAAAACGACGAACGTACCGTGCTCCATTTCGACCCGAAGATTGCTCCGGTGAAGGTTGCCGTTCTCCCGCTGGTGAAGAAGGGCCAGGTGAAGGCCAAGGCCGAAGAGCTCTACCAGAAGCTCCTGAACCGCTGGAACGTGGAATACGACGAAACCCAGTCCATCGGCAAGCGCTACCGCCGTCAGGACGAACTCGGCACGCCGTTCTGCGTGACTGTGGACTTCGACACGGTGGGCGAGGGTGAATCCGATCCGGCAAAGCTCGGCTTCGTGACGGTTCGCGAACGCGACTCCATGAAGCAGGAACTGGTGAAGATCGACGAACTCGAAGCTTACCTGTCCGCAAAGCTCGGCTGTTAATGAGACGCAGAGGAAAGGGCTTTCCCTTTCCTCTGGACTCCTTTCCCTTTATGCAAAATGAGTTGTTAAGCGGCTACACATTACACATTAAAAAAGGGCCCGAAACGGGTTCTTTTTTTATATTCTTGATTATCTGGGGTGGCGTATTGAGTCCATATGTCTTGACACGTTCCCGCATTATTGTTATTTATTGAAAAAGCGTTCCACCTTTAAAAAAGGAAGTCCAATGAAAAAACTAGTCTTTGGGGGTCTTGCCGTAGCCGCTTCTGTTATGGTTGCTTGTTCCGACGATTCCTCGTCCTCTGATGAACCCCAGGTATCTTGCCTTATGTCGGTTGTCATGGAAGACGAATTGATTCCTTATCTATGCATGCAGGCCCCGGAATCGGCAAAGGATTCCGTTGCAGAAGAGTGCGCTGACTTGACTGATGGGGGGCTCACCTTGAAAGCCTCCTGGCAAGAAACGGGTTGCGATGCACAAAACGCTAAGAATACCTGCGAATCCGATGATGGTTCGTCCATTTTCGTTTATGATAAGACTGTGGCCAAGCAAAGCTGCGAAGAATTGCTTGCAGACGATGAAGAAGAGGATGATGATTTTGACATTGAGGAAGATATTGTCGTGGATAGCACCAAGGTAATGTCTTTCTATAACAAAAAAATGGAGGTGTGCGTAGAGTATAAACTTGCCGCTACATTGAAATCAAGCGTGACGCAGTTTGCAAGTGATGACAAGGACATAGAATTTATCGACGGGTGCGCCTCCGTGGAAAAAGAACCTGTGCAAACCTGCGATGACGATAACGGCTTTGATACGATTGTCGTAAATTATTACTCGGACGAAGACAAGGGCAAGACCTGCGAAGAACTAGCCCCCTTTCAAAAAGTCGAAACTAAATAGGAATTCTCTGTGATATGGTAAGGTTTATTTCGCCGTTCTTGCGCATGGCCTTGTTCCTTGTGCTGTTTGCCCTTGTGGCCTGTTCCGATGATTCTTCCAGTTCAGCTAGTTTCGAAGGCGTCGCCCGTTATACGGTCATTATCTATGGCCAGAATGGCGGGGACATGGAAGAGAGTATCGAAGCGACGATGAAAGATGTCAGGGATGTCATCGGAGACGAAAAAGATGTCCGTGTCCTGGTCGTCTATAAATATGGCTTGGATGGCAAAGACTTTGATGGAACCATGGCATACCCCGGACAGTTGCTGTTCTTTGAACTCACGAAGAATACCGACTTGTCTTCCATGAAAGATTCTGTAGCCATTGTAAAGGACTCCATCAAGTTCTATGATCCGGATTACTTGGCTTCTGTGATTAACTACGCACACGACAGCTTGCCGGCTCAGGAATACCTCTTTTTCCTGGAAGCCCATGGGGAGGGATTCAGTTTTGAGAGCGACTACCCAAAATCCAAGCGCGGAAGCCTGGCGAAACAGGCGGTGATGTCCGTGATGGAGGATGAATGGGTTACTTATGGTGAGTATGGGTATAATGAGTCCATGACCATGGAAGAATTCGCCACAGGAATCAAGAAATCAAAGATTCCTCATTTTAAGGCAATTCTTTTCCATAACTGCCTTATGGGAAACCTCGAATCCATGCAGGAAATTTACCCCTATGCAGATTACGTGATGGTGTCGGAACATTCCCTTATGACTTCGCGGGGGGAGCTAATGACCGAAATTGTGGATATATTGACCCATGACGAAGATGGTAAATTTGAAGAAATTGTCAAGGGAGCCTTTGAAAATAGGGATGTGCAGGTGGCCTGGAAAACGGAATATCTCCCCGGGGAACAGAATGGGGATTTCCAGTTCCTGAAAGCAGAAAAGCTGGCGAACTTGACGCCAATCGTGAAAAGGTTGTCTAGCCGCCTTGTTGCTCTTTACGCAGATGAAAAAGTGAGGCCCTCCATAGACTTAGCCGCAGACAAGTGCTACAGGGTGGCGAACATATATTACCTGTACGACATAAGGGACTATGCGCGAAAACTTGCAGAAGAAACCAAGGATGACTCCCTGGTAAAAATTTCGGCAGATTTGGATAACGCGTTTGATTCCATGACGCTTGCACGTATGGAAGCACATTTTGCGAAGGATGCTCCACTGGACCATTTCTCGCTATCCGTAGTTCTGGTAGATAGCGCAACCTACAACAGCGGAATGAGTTTTACTAAAGCAAAAAAGCGTGACTCTTACGAACTGACGACTTTCCACAAGGAATCTGGTTGGGGAAACTGGTTGAATGTGAACGCTCATGCTCCCAAAGGAAATCCCACCGGTCAGGATTTGCTATAAAGAAAAAAAATCCCGGCTTGGCCGGGAATTTTTTTATGCCTTAATCACCGTATCCTTGGCAAGAACTACGATGCCGGAATCGGTTACGTGGAATAGCTTTTCGCTGTCCAGACCGTAGTCCAGATAACTTCGTAAATCATTTATCCAAGTCTGCCCACATTTCGTCCATGTCCGTATAGCGCTTGGTCTTTGGGTCGGCCTACACGGCCACCTTGAAGATTATTCCGCCGGTCACGTAGCGGTGGATGATGGAGTTGATGAGGGTCTGGTAGGGCATTCCGGCGGCCTTCGCCATCTTCTTGATGCCGTCCAGGTCGTCCAACTGCATACGGATGGTGATGTTCTTCGCCGAGGCGGACATGATGTCTGCACGGATACGCTCTTCTTCCCCTTTTGGGAGCGGAACGGCCTCGCCGTTCTCGACAGCTTCCATGAGGGCGCGTTCCTCTTCGTCAATCGGCTCATCTAAGAATTTTGAGTTCTCCATTTTCATGCCTTAGCCTCATTTTTTATACATAAAATATACATAATTTGCATATATCTGTCAAAATGGGCCGAAATCACCCCCCGCTCCGCCCCGTAGGTTGTCCGTAATTCCCCTAAAAACTATATTTAGGGGAATATGTACGCCCGCTTCCTCAAACGACCCCTGGACTTCTGCTGCGCGCTGGCCGCGATTCTCGCCCTGAGCCCGCTGCTGCTCGTGCTCACCGTCCTCGGTGCCGTCAAGATGCATGGCAACCCCTTCTTCACGCAGCCCCGCCCGGGCAAGGGCGAACGGATATTCAGGCTCGACTTTATTTTGGGCGGCTCGGCGCTCCCGCGCCGTCACGCTCTATTTTACGGGCCCGCGTCGCGGCTTTGCCACCCCGCGCACCTCGTAAAACGGGGCCAGGCACCGCTCGCTTTGCTTGCGGCACCCGTCTCCGCCCCTACGGGTCACGATCGTTGCCGCGAAACTTTGGGGGAGGCCGCCTGAGATTGTTTTTGTTCGATTGCGGCAACGCGTAGCTTGCTTCGGTGAGCTTTTCTCTTACGCCTTGTATTCTGCGATAGACTCCATCAACTTGTCAAAATCGCTCTTGTAATTGGCGTCGCGGATTACCCTGAACTTGTCATATTCGCCTTCTGCGAAGGCCTTCGCTATTTCGCGTGTGACCTTGCCCTTGTCTTCAAGGATATCGCGCTCGTTGAATTGAAGGAAAGCGTTTAGCTTTTCCACCCAGTCCTTCATGTACATGACCTGGCCGCGTTTCGCCTGCAACTCAGCGTAGTCCAGATACATGGTGACAATCCTGTTTAGGGTGTTCGCCAACCCCATATTCATCTTTTTGCTGTCTGCGCGGGAGTATATGATTTCTGCGGCGGTCTGGTGCGTTACGGCATAGTGCATCTTGTTCTGCACCGTTGCGAAGAAATCTTGCGTAATCTGGCTGTCTGGACTGTAGTCGGCGCTGCATCTGGCGTAGATGTCCGTGATTTTCTGGTAAAAACGGCGCTCGCTCGCCCTGATTTCGCGGATACGTTCGAGCTGCTCCTCGAAGTAGTCCTTGCCGAAGAAATTCTGCGGCTCTTTCAGGCGTTCGTCGTTCATGGCGAAGCCCTTGATTATGTATTCCTTTAGGACCTGCGTGGCCCAGATGCGGAACATGGTTGCTTTTTTCGAGTTGATGCGGTAGCCCACCGCGATAATGGCATCGAGATTGTAGATGTTGGTTTGATAGTTCTTGCCGTCAGAAGCAGTTGTTTCCATTTTGGAAACAACTGACGACTCCTGCAATTCGCCATCGGCAAAGATGTTCTTCAGATGCTTTGAAATGGCCGCCTTCTGCACATCGAAAAGCTCGGCCATCTTGGCCTGGGTTAGCCAGAGATTCTCATTTTGCAGCAGGATCTCAACCTTGACTTCTGCATTGTCGGTTTTGTACAGTAAAATCTCGTTCATACTGCACAAATATACACTAATCAGCTGCAGGAGTCAAGGGGTCTGGCATAAAAACGCCAAATTCGCCTATACGGCACTCATTCCGCCCCCGTAGGTTGTCCGAAATCCACCGAAAACCTATATTTGGGGGAATATGTACGCCCGCTTCCTCAAACGACCCCTGGACTTCTGCTGCGCGCTGGCCGCGATTCTCGCCCTGAGCCCGCTGCTGCTCGTGCTCACCGTCCTCGGCGCCGTCAAGATGCATGGCAACCCCTTCTTCACGCAGCCCCGCCCGGGCAAGGGCGAAAGGATATTCAGGCTCGTCAAGTTCCGCACCATGACCAACGAGCGTGACGCGCAGGGGAACCTGCTCCCCGACGACGTGCGGCTGAACGCCTACGGCAAGTTCCTCCGCTCCACCAGCCTCGACGAACTGCCCGAACTCTTCAACATCCTCAAGGGCGACATGGCCGTAATCGGGCCAAGGCCCCAGCTCGTGCGCGACATGGTGTTCATGACGGCCGAACAGCGCAGGCGGCACACCGTGCGGCAGGGACTCAGCGGGCTTGCGCAGGTGAACGGGCGCAACGCCGTCACCTGGGAATCGAAAATCGCCTACGACCTGCAGTACATCGAGAAAATCACCCTCCTCGGCGACATCAGGATAATCCTCACCACTCTCGGCAAGGTGTTCAAGCGCGACGGTATCACCGAAGAAGGTTCCGACACCGCTACCGACCTCGGCGACTACCTGCTCGCAAGCGGCAAGATCACCCGCGAACAGTACGACCGCGGGCAACAGGAGGCCAGGCGCCTCATCGCGGAGGCGTCATGAAACTAGCGTTTTTCGCGGTTTTCCGAGGCCATCTTGGAAAAATGCTCGGCTTCGGCCGCGGTAAGCTTGCCTGCGGCAACCAGGATCTTCAGAAGGTCGTCTTGGCCTTCCGCATAGGCGCCCTGCCGCTCGTAAAGCAAATCGGTCATACCGTCAACCTCGTTCAGAAGAATTTCGTCGGTGAACGCCGTAAAAGATACATCCTTGACAAAGTCCTTGTCAAGCAGTTTTTTCAGCCTATCGGCAGGGATATCCCGTTCCTCGAGGACATCGCGAAACACGCGCAGCATTTCCGCCCTGTCGGACCGCTCGCGAAGCGCCGTGGGGGTGCGGTCCTTGATAGAGAAGAACTTTTCCAGTTCCACCAGGTAGATATCCAGCTTGTCATAGGGCACTCGGCCGTTCCTGTTGAGCCCCACATGGTGCAGGTAGGTGTCCTGTTCCCGCAAGAACTGGTTTTCGGTCAGGATAGAGAGCACGTAGACGTGCGGCAGCCTGTAGGTCTGCGACTTCTTGACCGTGCGGGAAATCACCCTCGACGTATAGTAGACGAGCCTGTCAACAAAGAACTTGTTGTGGCACTGCTGAACCTCGATAAGGATGGGGTTGCCCGCC
Source organism: Fibrobacter sp. (assembly GCA_017503015.1). Lineage (NCBI taxonomy): Bacteria > Pseudomonadati > Fibrobacterota > Fibrobacteria > Fibrobacterales > Fibrobacteraceae > Fibrobacter > Fibrobacter sp. The sequence continues at coordinate 37,757 of JAFVTX010000024.1, forward strand.
TCCGTCGTGCCGTAGATGTCGAAAATGGCGGTCTTGTCGTCCAGGACGCCGGGGTTCTCCTGGACGCCCAGGGTGAACGACCCGATTGCGTCTGCACCCGCGAGCCCGAGCATGGCGTTCAGGAACTTCACCGTCCGTTCAGGCTTCGATTCGTTGGCCATGAGCATCTTGAAGATTCCGTCGCTGAACGGGTAGACGTTCCTGTAGATCTTGCGGTATTCCGCCAGGCGTTCGGGATGCTCGTGCACGTCCTTGGCCATGGCGAAAAATTCACTGCGGTTCATGTATCCTCCTTCGTTTTGGGGGGCGAATTTATAAATTGTTCCCACGGAAGAGTGCAAACAACTGTTGCTTTTTTGAAGGGCGGCCCGGCAAGGTCCCTGAGCCTGCCGAAGGGCCGTCACGCTCTATTGTGTGGGGCTCCGCTTCGCCTAGCGGCTCGCGCACCCCTCACAAAACCGAGCCTCGCTTCACTCGCCGTCATCCCCGCGCGCCATCATGTCATCCCCGCGCGCAATCATGTCATCCCCGCGCGCTCTTATGTCATCCCCGCGAAGGCGGGGATCTCCTTGCTCGTTCCGCGAGTCTCGGCCCCGACACGACCGCTCGGCGTAAAGTCAGGTCGAAGCCTTTTGGTATCGCCTCGCTCTCGCCAACACGACTCGTTAAGACGAGTCGCTTATGGCTCACGGGGTAACGATCGTTGCCGCGAAACTCTGGAGGATGCCGCCTGATGTACGGTCTTGTCTCCATAATCATGCCCAGCTACAACACGGGTCGGTTCATCACCGAGTCGATACAGTCCGTATTGGCCCAGACCTACACGAACTGGGAACTGATTATCGTTGACGACGCCAGCACCGACAACACCGATGAGGTTGTTGCCCCCTATTGTCATCCCCGCGAAGGCGGGGATCTCCCGTCATCAAAAATCCATTACCTCAAAAACGCCCAAAACTGCGGTGCAGCCTTCTCCCGCAACCGCGCCCTCGCACAGGCAAAAGGCAAATGGATAGCCTTCCTTGATAGCGACGACCTATGGGCCCCCGAAAAACTCGAAAAACAACTCAAGTTCATGGCCGAAAACGACTATGCCTTCAGTTATACCCAATACGAAGAAATTGACGAAAACGGCAAGCCGACAGGAACGCTCGTGGGCGGCCCAAGACGCATCACCAAGACGGGAATGTTCAACTACTGCTGGCCAGGTTGCCTGACCGTGATGTATGACCGCGAAATCGTGGGAGATATCCAGATTGCCGACATTCGCAAGAACAACGATTACGCTATATGGCTCAAGGCATGCCGCAAGGCGGAATGCTACCTGCTCCCTGAAACGCTGGCAAGTTACCGCAAAAGGGGCGGCTCAATCAGCAATCACAGCTATGTAGCTCTTATCAAGTGGCACTACAAACTCTATCGCGAAGCCGAAGGCTTGAATCCAGTTAGTTCGCTCTGGATTACGGCGAGGAATTTGTTTTTTGGTGTGTGGAAAAAGTTTAGGTATGTGGAGAAAAATGCATGAGTAATAGCATTCCAGGGTGGAAATATTACAATCATGCAGCGGTTCCGACAACGGCACCGCATGTAGAACCGGACTTAATTCCTGTCAAAGACGGCTCTATTTGGCGTATTGAAGGGAAAAAGCCTTTATTGGTCCGATATACGACAAATTGGGATTGTGGGTATGATACAGGTTGGTGGTATGTTATTAAGGATACCCCGTTTGATATTTCGGCATTAAAAACAAAAAGACGATATGAAATAACGAAGGCTATGCGTTATTTTGATGTTAAAGAGGTTGCTAATCCAACGGAATACTCTGAGGCGTTTGCATACGTACAAGAACGTGCTTTTTCTGCATACCCTTTAAAATACAGGCCAAAATTTAATAAGGACACTTTTACTATTTCGCTTAACGGATGGTATGAAAAAATAAAAGATGGTTCAATAAAAGTCTTTGCGGCTTTCTATAAAGAAACGTCTGAGTTAGCGGGGTACAGTTATATAATTGTCAATGAAAAATGCTTTGATTTTGCTGTTCAAAAAACAAATCCGGATTTTGAAAAATATAATGTAAATGCGGCTTTGGTAAATGGTGTTTTAGAAACTGTTAAGGATAAGCTTTCTGAAGACTATTACATTTGTGATGGAACTCGTTCTGTAAATCATGAAACTCATTTTCAGGATTATTTAGAAAAATACTTTGGATTCCGCAAAGCTTATTGTAAATTAAATCTTGTTTATCTGCCTTTATGTAAAATTATAGTTGCTTTTTTGTACCCATTTCGTTATTTTGTTGATCTTCTTGGTTCTAGAATTGGACTGTTTCACCAAATTTCAGCCATTTTGAAAATGGAAGAAATAGTGAGGAATTGTAAAAAGAGATATGAATTATTTAATGGTTGACATATCCGGCAAAGTGCTGAATTATGATATTGCCTTATGCGAGGCGTTGTCAAAGGATATGCTTTCTAAGGATCATCTCATTTTTCTTGCCGCCAATGTTAATCCAACCAAAGTTGATTGCGAGTGTCGAAGGTTGATAAGCCTTATTCCAACATCGCTGCAAAATAGTGATAATACATTGAAAAGAGGTTTTAAAGCAATAGAGGGAATAATAAATTATTTGTATTTAATTCTTTATTTACTGTTGCACAAGATAGATATTCTTCATTTTCAGTGGTTGCCGTTTCTTGAGATTTGCGCTGTCGAAAAATTCTTTTTATGTGTAATAAAGATTATTTCTCCAAAGACAAAGGTTATTCTTACAATACATAATCTTTACCCACACAATTTTAGTATCGTACAAAAGAAAGTCTATAAACAGAGATTTAAGGACATTCAAAAGTTTTTTGACAAGTTTATTCTTCATTTGGAAGTGTCGAGAAAAGAATTTTGCAGAGACTTTCGTATTGAAGATTCAAAAACCTGTGTGATTCCTCATGGAGTCTTTGCTCCCAAGGGAATAAAGATAGAGTCACATAAGCGAGGTGAAAAGTTAAATCTGATTATGTACGGCAACCAGAGCTACTATAAAGGTACGGATGTTTTAGTTGATGCGTTAAATCGGTTGTCTAGCGATTATCAGAAAAAGGTTCGAACAGTAATAGTTGGAAAAATAGCGTCAGATTACTATATGTCATTAAAAACGAAAACAGAAAAACTGGATGTTGAATGGATTCCTGAGTTTGTTTCTGACAAAGTATTATATAGTAAGATTTCAGAATCTGATGTAATTGTGATTCCGTATCGAGAAATTTCGCAAAGTGGAGTGCTGTTGCTTGCGCTTAGCTTTAATCGTTTCTTTATAGTATCAAATTTGCCAAGCTTTCAAGAGACTTTGGCGGACTTTGGTGATGAAGTGTTTTTTGAAAATGAAAACGCGGAAAGTTTAGCAAATGCTATTAAAAGATATGTTGATAGAGATGTTGATGATGAATGTTTTTTGAATCGTCTAGAGGGTCTTCAGCAACGCTATTCGTGGGAAAACGTTGCTTCGCTCTATAGGGATATGTTTTAGATATGTGCTCTTTTTACAAAAATATAGTTTGCTTCAAGATTTGAATGACAATTTACCTTTATGTTTTCTATTAAGTAAAGTAAAAATTAATTGATGTATA
>JAFVTX010000025.1 GCA_017503015.1 Fibrobacter sp.
ACAACTCACAACCCACAACTCACAACTCACAACTATTTTACTACTATTACACCCATGCTTTACGGTATTTGTTCTGATATTCATTCCAATGCTACGGCTTTTCGTGCCGTGCTGGAATCCATGAAAGAAAACAAGGTGGAGCGCAGAATCTGCCTGGGCGACCTTGTGGGTTACGGCGTCGACGCCAACGAATGTGTACAGCTCGCCAAGGAAAACATGGATGTGTGCCTGATAGGAAACCACGACAGCGTGGCTATCAAGTACGAGTCCAGCATGGGATTTAACCCTTACGCCAAGCAGGCCGTGGAATGGATGCAAGAGAACATGAATGCCGAATCGGTGGCCTACATCCGTTCGTTGCCCTACATTCACGAAGAAAACGACATTACCTTTGTGCATGCGTCGCCCATGTCCCCTGCGGATTGGCTCTACATTACCGACTTGGAAGACGCCCTGAACGCTTTTGACCATTTTTCTGGAACTTATTGCTTTATCGGCCATACCCACAGCCCTGTGATTGTGGCGAGCCGCCCCATGGCCATTCCCAAGGTGCTGGACGAATACGAATACACCATCGAGAATACGGAACGGCTTTTGGTGAATGTGGGCAGCGTAGGCCAGCCTCGTGACCGGGACTGCCGCGCCAGCTGGTGCCTGTTGGATACGGAGACCAAGTGCATCCGCATTATCCGCGTGGAATACGATGTCTTTATCACCCAGGAGCGTATGCGCAAGGCGGGAATGCCCAATTTCCTCATCGACCGCCTGAGCGTAGGAAGATAACGATGTGGAATGTGTAGTGACTAATGTGTAATGAGCTGTCGAATTTTACATTTCACATCTCACACTACACACCTTTGATTATGAAATGGGTTCTCGCAGTTTTTGGTAAGGCCGGCTCGCCGTTTATCGCCGACGAGGTGGACAAGTACGTGAAGCGGCTCCGTGGGGGAGTGTACCCGCTGGAGGTGGTGGAACTGAAGGAATCCAAGCTCGATGACCGCGCCCAGTCCCTGGCGCAGGAAGCGACACTTTTTGACAAGAAATTCCCGAAATCGGAATACCGCCGCGTTATCCTTTCAGAAGAGGGCAAACTCATGGATACGGTGAAGCTCTCCGACACCTTGCGTGACCGTTTTTCGGGCAATATCGTATTCTTGATTGGTTCCGCTTATGGTATTGACGAGAACCTGAAAAAGTCCGCCGATTTGCTGCTTTCCCTTTCGCCCCTGACCTTTACCCACGACCATGCACGGGTGATTATGGCGGAACAGCTCTACCGCGTGCAGATGGTAATGCAGAACCATCCGTATCATCATAGGTGATGATTGTCTTGGGGGGGGCTCAATCGTCATGGCGGGCAACCCAATCGTCATGGCGGGCTTGACCCGCCATCTAGAATGCTAGATAGCGGCTCGTGGGCCGCTATGACGTGGTAACAGTATGTTGCTTTCTTCGTCATTTTGTTATATTTGGCGCCATGAATCCGGAAATTGAAAAACGCCGCACTTTCGCTATTGTCAGCCACCCCGACGCGGGTAAGACCACCATCACCGAAAAGTTCCTGTGGTACGGAAACGTAATCCGCGAGGCGGGCCATGTGCGCGCCAAGGCAAACCGCAGCTACACCGTCAGTGACTGGATGAAGATCGAACAGCAGCGCGGTATCTCGGTTTCCAGTTCCGTTCTGAATTTCCCCTTCGAAGGTTGCATGTTCAACCTGGTGGATACCCCGGGGCACCAGGACTTCTGCGAAGACACCTACCGCGCATTGACCGCCGTGGATGCCGCCCTGGTGCTTATCGACAGCGTGAACGGTGTGGAAAAGCAGACCATCAAGCTCATGGACGTGTGCCGCATGCGTCACACCCCGATTATCACCTTCATCAACAAGATGGACCTGGATGGCCGCCATGTGCTGGACCTGCTGGACCAAATTGAAAGTGTTTTGCACATCAAGACCGCCCCCTTTACGCTCCCCATCGGAGTAGGAAAGCTGTTCAAGGGCGTGTATTCCATCGCCGAGAATACCTTTCACACTTTCAACAAGGAAGAAGGCCATCAGGAAATCATCCAGATGGAAGGTCCCGACGACCCGCGCCTGGTGGAAATGTGCGGCGAAAACTGGGTGAACCAGTTCAAGGAAGAATACGAGATGGTCACCGGCGGCATGGACCCCTTCGACCACGAGAAGTTCCTGAAGGGGGAGATGTGCCCCGTGTTCTTCGGCTCTGCGGTGAACAACTTCGGTGTCCGTCAACTTTTGAACGCTTTCGCCAAACTGGCCCCGCCCCCCATGGTGCGCGAGACCGACAAGCGCCCGGTGAGCCCCGACGAAGATGCTTTCAGCGCCTTCGTCTTCAAGATTCAGGCCAACATGGACCCCAAGCACCGCGACCGTACCGCATTCCTGCGCATCTGCTCCGGCAGTTTTACCCGCGGGGAGAAAGTTTTCCATGTGCGCACGGGCCGCGAAATCCGCCTGGCCGCTCCGACCGCCTTCCTCGCCAAGGACAAGGAAGTCATCGACCACGCCTGGGCGGGCGATATCGTGGGCATCAATGACCCGGGGCTTTTCCGCATCGGCGATACGCTGACCGACGGCGAGAAAATGAGTTTCACGGGCATTCCGGATTTTGCTCCGGAACACTTTGCCCGAGTGACGCTTTTGAATCCGCTTAAGAGCAAGCAGATGGCCAAGGGCCTTGCCGAACTCAGTGAAGAAGGTGCAACCCAGCTCTACGAACCGCTCAAGTCCGCAATTCCTGTGATTGGCGTGGTGGGGGAGTTGCAGTTCGACGTGCTCAAGTTCCGCCTGCAGAGCGAATACGGCGCCGACGTGTCCCTGGACCGCGTGCCCGCCCACGGAATCCGCTGGGTGTCTGGCCCCGAAGCCGACATGGCCAAGTTCGCCGAGGAATACGCCATGGACTGCATGATGGACAAGGAACGTAACCTGGTTTGTCTGTTCCCCAACGAGTACCGCCTGAACCTCGCGATGAAGAACTACGAGAACCTCAAGTTCGCCGAAACCTCCCAAGGGTAGGCGGTATTGTCATCCCCGCGCCCCTCTTTGTCATCCCCGCGCAGGCGGGGATCTCCTTACGATTCTTTTTTGCTTTTGCTATATTTACACCCGTAAATTTTTTAACCCGAAACCGCGCGGTTTACTGACTGCGCGAAAATTCAAAAGGAAGAAACAATGGCTGACAATCTGTCCGTCCTCGGCCAGGCCCGCAAGGCCTACAAGCCGAAACTCCCCGTAGCGCTCCGCAATGGCGCTCTCAAAGTTGCTCTCGTGAAGGGCAAGCCCACCCAGTCCGTCCGTGACCAGGCCAAGATCAAGGCCCTGTTCCCCAACACCTACGGCGCTCCCTACATCGGCATGAAGAAGGCTACCAAGGCTGCTGCCGGTAAGGCTCTCAACGTGGGCGTGGTGCTCTCCGGTGGTCAGGCTCCTGGTGGACACAACGTGATCGCGGGTATCTTCGACGGTATCAAGAGCATCAGCAAGAATTCCAAGCTCCTCGGCTTCCTCGGCGGCCCCTCCGGCCTCGAAAACGGCAAGTTCATCGTGATCAACGAAAAGATCATGGACTCCTACCGCAACACTGGTGGATTCGACATCATCCAGTCCGGCCGTACCAAGCTCGAAACTGAAGAACAGTTCAAGAAGTGCATGGCCGTTGCCAAGGCCCAGAAGCTCGACGCTATCGTGATCATCGGTGGTGACGACTCCAACACGAACGCTGCTGTTCTCGGTGAATACTTCCAGGCCCACGGCGCAAGCTGCGTGGTTTGCGGCTGCCCCAAAACCATCGACGGCGACCTCAAGAACGAATACATCGAAACCTCCTTCGGTTTCGACACCGCCGTCAAGACCTACTCCGAACTCATCGGCAACATCATGCGCGATGCCAACTCCGCTCAGAAGTACTGGCACTTCATCAAGCTCATGGGCCGCAGCGCTTCTCACATTGCTCTCGAAGCCGCTCTCCAGACCCACCCGAACATCTGCCTGATTTCTGAAGAAGTCAAGGCCAAGAAGATGAAGCTGAAGCAGGTCATCAAGTACGTGGCCGACATCGTCGCTGCCCGTGCCGCTGCCGGCAAGAACTTCGGTGTGGCCCTCATTCCGGAAGGCCTCCTGGAATTCATCCCCGATGTAGGCGTGCTCATTTCCGAACTCTCCGAAGCCCTCGCTCATCACGAAAAGGAAGTGGAAGGTCTCGACACTGCCGCCAAGGTGGAAAAGGTCTGCAAGTGGATTTCCAAGGCTTCCGCCGAAGTCCTCAAGAGCCTCCCCGCCACCACTCAGGGCCAGCTGATGCTCGACCGCGACAGCCACGGCAACGTGCAGGTTTCCCTCATCGAAACCGAAAAGCTCATCATCGAGATGGTCAAGAAGGAACTCAAGAGCCGGAAGTCCTTCAAGGGCAAGTTCAGCGCTCTCAACCACTTCTTCGGTTACGAAGGCCGCTGCGCCGCTCCGTCCAACTTCGACGCTGACTACTGCTACAGCCTCGGCTTCACCGCCTCTGTGCTCGCCTTCAACAAGATGAACGGCTACATGAGCTCTGTGCGTGACCTCACGAAGGGCATCGAAAAGTGGACTGCCGGTGGCATTCCTATCACCATGATGATGAACATCGAACGTCGTCACGGTGCCGACAAGCCGGTGATCCAGAAGGCTCTCGTGGAACTCGACGGCGCTCCGTTCAAGTTCTTCGCCAAGAACCGCGACGTTTGGGCCAAGACTGAATCCTACACCTATCCGGGTCCGATCCAGTACTGGGGTCCCAGCGAAGTTTGCGACATCACGAACTTCACGATCAAGCTGGAACGCGGCGCCCTCAAGGTGAAGTAATTATCCGCATTGTCATCCCCGGCTTGACAAGAATGTCATCCTCGCGAAGGCGGGGATCTCCTTTTCCCAAAGAGGACTGCTTAACGGCAGTTCTCTTTTTTATAGTGGGGGAGGAATCCCCCTGGCTTCAGCCCCGCCCACGCCGGGTCTTCCGCACACCCCCTCTGCGGGGCTCAAACGCCGCCCCGCAACGCCCTGCTTTGTTTTTAGCAACGCCCTGCTTTGTTTTTAAAATGTTATCTTGTAATAAAACGGAGGACCCCTATGGCCTGTGCAAATTGCAAAATCCGTGCCCAGTACGACAAGAATCCCAAGTCCCTCATCGGGCGGTTCTGGCGGTTCCACATCAACTTCTGCCCCGGCTGGCGCTCGTACCTGAAAAGTCTCTCCGAAGAGGAACGTATCGCCATCAAGGAAAAGTACGACATTAAGTAGCCTGCATTTTTCAGACCGGCGTCCGCCTGCATGTTTCGGCCTGCCAGGCGTCACACAGTTCACACCCTCATAAAAAAGCCCCGCAAGTTGCGGGGCCGTTTTCGTATAGTCATTACGACTTGCGTAAACGTTGTTTTTGCAAGGGCTTATTTCTTAGCTTCGGCGAGGAACTTGTAGCACACGCCGCCAATTACGCCACCGAGAATCGGGGCCACCCAGAAGAGCCAGAGCTGCTTGATGGCGGCGCCGCCCACGAACACGGCCATGGCGGTAGAGCGGGCCGGATTCACGGAGGTGTTGGTTACCGGGATGGAGATGAGGTGGATGAGCGTGAGGCAGAGGCCGATGGCAATGGGGGCAAAGCCAGCGGGAGCGCGGCCGTCGGTGGCGCCCATGATTACGAACAGGAAGATGGCCGTGAGCACGGTTTCAATGAGGAATGCAGAAAGCATGCCGGAGGTCTTGCCGCCGAAGGCGTTCAGGCCGTTGGTGAGGGAATCGGACCAGCCGTTGGTAGCAAATGCGCCGATGCCTGCGTTGGCAAGGTCGGGGCAGGCGATTACGTAGAGGAGCGCTGCGGCAATGATACCGCCAATGACCTGTGCCACGATGTAGGCCGGAGCTTCCTTAGCGGGGAAGCGGCCGCCGGCAACCTGACCGAGTGTGACGGCCGGGTTCAGGTGGCAACCCGAAATGTGGCCGATGGCGTATGCCATGGTGAGCACCGTAAGGCCAAACGCGAGGGACACGCCCACGTAGCCGATACCGGTGGTCGGGACGCCGCAAGCGAGCACGGCCGCACCGCAGCCGCCAAACACAAGCCAGAAGGTGCCGATAGCTTCGGCAATAGCACGAGTACTAAGTTTCATAAACATCTCCATAGGTTAGGGTTGAATTCGCGCTGCAATTTAGCAAAAAATAGTCCGGTTGAACCGGACTACTTTGAAAGGGTAGATGCTCGCCTTCGCGAGCATGACATGCTACGTCATTGCGAGGAGCGTTGCGACGTGGCAATCCACGATTACTTCTTGTCGGCACCCTTAGGCATCTGCACGGAAATATGAATATCCTGCAGCTGCTGGAGGTCCACTTCGCTGGGGCACTGGTCCATCGGGCTAGAAGCGCTGGTGTTCTTCGGGAACGCGATGAAGTCACGGATAGATTCTTCACCTTCCATGGTAGCGACAACGCGATCCAAGCCGAAGGCCAAGCCACCATGCGGAGGAGCGCCGTACTTGAAGGCGTCGACGAAGAAGCCGAACTTTTCCTTCACCTGTTCTTCGGAGAGACCCAGCAGGCGGAACACCTTCTCCTGGACTTCCGGGTTGTGAATACGGATAGAGCCGCCACCGATTTCCACGCCGTTCAGAACAAGGTCGTAGGCTTCGGCGTTGCAATCCTTGAGGTTGCCACCCAGCATCATGTCCAGGTGTTCCGGAAGCGGGTTGGTGAACGGGTGGTGCATGGCCATGTAGCGGCCTTCGGTGTCGCTGTATTCGAACATCGGGAATTCGGTAATCCACACAAATTCGCGCTTCTTCGGATCGCGGAGGCCCTTGATGCGGGCGACTTCCAGGCGGAGCTGACCCATGGCGGTTGCAGCAACCTTTTCGGGGCCTGCGATGAAGAACATCATGTCGCCGCACTTGGCACCGACGGCGTCGCGCAGTTCGTTTAACTGCTCAGTCGTAAAGAACTTGCCGACCTGGGTTTCCACTTCGTCATTTTCCTTGACACGCATCCACACGAGTCCCTTGGAACCGTACTTGCCCACGTAGGCGGTGAGTTCGTCAATCTGCTTGCGGGTGAAGTCCACGCAGCCCTTGGCGGCGATACCGCGGATCTTGCCACCGGCGGCAACGCAGTTCTTGAACACGCCGAATTCGGACTTGGCGCCGATTTCAGACACGTCGTGGATTTCGAGGTCGAAGCGGAGGTCCGGCTTGTCGCTCCCGTACTTGAGCATGGCTTCGTGCCACTTCATGCGGCGGATGTGACGCGGCGGTTCGAAGTTCCAAACCTTACCGAGAACTTCGGTCACGAACTTGTCGAACATGGCCATCACGTCGTCCTGGTCCACGAAGGACATCTCGACGTCAATCTGCGTAAATTCAGGCTGACGGTCTGCGCGGAGGTCTTCGTCGCGGAAGCACTTGGCAATCTGGAAGTAGCGGTCCATGCCGGCAATCATCAAGAGCTGCTTGTACTGCTGCGGAGACTGGGGCAGGGCGTAGAACTTGCCCGGGTTCACACGGCTCGGCACCAGGTAGTCGCGGGCGCCTTCCGGAGTGGACTTGCAGAGCACCGGAGTCTCGATGTTTTCGAAACCGTTAGCGTAGAAGAAGTCGTACACGGCCTTGAGGAAGCGGCTCTTGAGGAGGAGCTTCTTCTGGATCCACGGACGGCGGAGGTCCAGGTAACGGTACTGCAGGCGCAGGTCGTCGTTTTCCTTGCACTCTTCGTTAGGGTCGTTGATGGCGAGCGGGGAGGTGAGGGCCGCGTTCAGGATTTCGATGGAGTCAATCTTGACTTCGATTTCGCCCGTGGCGAGCTTCTCGTTGGCGTTGCCCTCTTCGCGGGCGTAGACCTTGCCGGTCACCGTAATCACGTATTCGTTGCGGAGCTGTTCGGCGGTCTTCATCACGTCGGCATTGTAGTCCGGGTTGAAGACGATCTGGGTCTTGCCATACTTGTCGCGGAGGTCCACAAAAATCACACCACCATGGTCGCGGCGGCGGTCCACCCAACCGGCGAGTGTTACGGTCTGGCCAACATCTGCCTTGCGCAGCTGGCCGCAGTTATGAGTACGTTTCATGAGTTTATCCTTGGATAAAATTTTTCGCGCGAAAATGTAGCAAAATTTGCCAAAGGGGGAGGCCTCCCGCACCACCTAAAGGTGGCCATGTACACTAAGCGCTAAAGTGCTAAGTGTACAAAGGTCGCTCCAGCCGCTTTGTCAGCCCGCCTTACTTAGGTCATCCCCGCGCAGGCGGGGATCTCCTTGCGGCTTCCGCTACCCCCTCTCCTAGGGGGCCACCCCCTAAAACCCCTCCCTCTGTCATCCCCGCCCATTCGGCCTTGCTCAGGGCAGGCTCCGGCGGGGATACACTATCACCCCCCCCCTTTGTCATCCCCGCGAAGGCGGGGATCTCCCATCCTCACCCCCGTACGGGCAATTTCCCACCCATTTTATAGGTTTACCGAGGTGACTACCGTCACATGTTTTTCTTGTTGTAATATTTTCGTAAGTATTTTGTGCGATTTACTCTTGACTGACAAAGTAAAATATTCTAAATTGTACTATGTAAAGAAAAAAAAACAAGGTGTAGAAAATATGAAAAAATGGTCATTTTCGAACAAATTTGTTCTAATCGCTGGCCTGGTCTTGGCAAGCCAGGGGTTTGCTGCTCTTGACTGTGCGACTGGCACGGGTTGGGGCGATTTTTTGACACAGGAAGCCACCAAGGGTAGCGACGGCTACTATGAAATTGATACGCCGGAAAAACTGGCGTGGGTTTCTTGCAAAACTACAAATGGGTCGTTGGTTTCTAATAAATTTAAATTGACCACTGATATAGATCTTGGAGGAAAACTTTTCATCCCTATTGCAGCAGGAAAAGGTGAAAAAGTAAATGGAACTAATGTGAAATTTACAGGGACTTTGGATGGTCAAGGACATACCATTAAGGGCTTGTATATCAAGGGTTCTGAAATTGCAAAATCGGAAGTAAATGGTGCCCCAATTTATGCGCAAAACATTGGTCTTGTTGCTATTCTTAGCGGTGGAACCATTAAGAACCTTGTTTTGGAAGTTTCCGAAATTTATGCTTCGAGCTCTGCTGGAGAGGACGGAACTCAGGGTAAGGACAATCCTATCTCTGTGGGTACCCTCGTGGGGTGGATGGAAAAAGGAAAAATTGAAAATTGTGTTGTTGAAGGGAGTATTACCACAAGTGGGGGATCGAATCGAGTCGGTGGCTTGGTCGGAAATGTGTGGAGTGCGACTATCACCGATTGTGTAAGTGATGTGTCCATATCTGCAAGTGGAACAGACACCCATGTGGGTGGTGTTGTTGGTGCGCTAAGAAAGGGGGGGACTGTGAACCTATCCTCTTGTGTTTTTGAAGGTGATACCCTTATCAGTACAGGAGGAACTGCTGGTGGAATCGTTGGATACCATGAAAATGCTACTGTGAATGCAAACAACTTGTATTATACCGGTGATTATCCGGGTACAGGTAAGCCCAAAGCCGGTGTTACTATTCCTACCTCCCAAAAAGACGATGATGAACTCAATTCAGAAGAAGTCGTGTGCGGATTGAATGGGGGCTCATGGAATAGTGCTACTCAAATCTGTTCTGGTGATACTACGAGAAATGTCTGGTCAGAAGGTGTGACCGGTATTTCTATGAACGGTTCCGACGGCTACAAGGTTTCTTTCAATGCCAACGGTGGAACTTTTGCCTCTGGAGCAAAGATCTTCAAGATCGTTGCCAACGGCGCTACGATTACGGCTGATGAAATTACTGTGCCAACGCTTGCCAATAAAAAATTCGCTGGCTGGGCCACAACGACAGGTGCTAAAGAACCGACCACCCTAGGTGTTGCCAGTGCAAATACGACTATTTATGCCGTTTGGTACGACATTTATACGGTTACCTTCAATACAAATTCTGATCCCTTTACGATTCAGGTTCCTAAGCATGGAGTCGTTGCGGTAGAAGGCTTTACCGTTCCTAGTTCTTATAAGATTCCCGACCCTGAAAGCGAAGGTGATTCCATAAAGTATTACTTTACGGGATGGGCTTTTGAAGCGAAATGGTTGGAAGTGAATCAAGATCCTACATCCTCCGACACCCTGCATTTGGCCAATATCGATGTCGTTCAGGATACTGCTTTGTACCCTGTTTGGACCAGAGCGGAAACATATTCTGTGACATTTGATGCGACCCTACATGGAAAGACTTATGTCCGGTTTGTCAAGAAGGTAAATCAGGGCGATGCGGTTGAAGAACCGGATGTGCGAGATATTTTCACAGATCCGGGATACAAGATCGTTGACTGGTGCACTAATGAAAATTGTACAGAAGGAAGTAAGTATGATTTTGCTAGTTCGTTAGATAGTAATCTTACTCTGTATGCTGAATGGGATCTTGAGAAATACGCGATTAACTATGTGATGAATAGTGGTACGAATAATGTCGCCAATCCAGACTCGTTCACCGTTGAATCTGACACCATTATCTTTGCCGAGCCTACACGTTCTGGCTACGCCTTTGAAGGGTGGTTCTATGATGCCGGCTTTACACAACCGGCTACTGGAATAGCGACGAATACCGTTACGGGCGACATAACTTTGTATGCTGGGTGGATTCAGCAGTTCTATACGGTCGAATATCTTTCGGGTAACGAAGTGTCGGCAACGATTGTGGCCGATAAGGTGCCTGTGGGTACGGGCTTAACCCTGAAGGGTGAGGCGTTTGCTCTTGAACGTGATGGGTATGTCCATAAGGGCTGGAGCAAGACGCCCAATGGACCTCTTGCATATAACTTTGGTGATACCTACAGCAATCATGAGGATTTGATTCTCTATCCTCACTGGGTAAAGGCAACATCTTATGGTGCTGTAACTGTTTACACCTATGAAAACGATACCGGCCGTAAGGAAGCTGTCATTGATGGCAATTCTTCTCTTTATACAAGCATCCCTAAAGATATCGAAGTAGATACGGTGATCTTTGAAAGGGAATTCCCGGTGGGTAACCGTTCAACCATTGTGCTGCCCTTTGATATTGCGGTCGCAAATACTCATGGTGGCAAGTTTAATGTTCTGTCTTCCATATCGGGCGATTTCAAGACGATTACTCTTGGCGAAAAGTCTTCGCAGCTGTATGCCTACGAACCCTATGTGATGCTTGCCGATCAGTCTACGCTGACTTTTGATGGACCTGTTACCCTCAAGAAGACCGTAGATGGCGAAAAGCAAATCGGTACTAGCGATTGGTACTTTGTGCCTGCATACGAGAAGATTGTGTTCGGCGAACGGGATGATTTGTTAGGTCGTGCCTACGGGTTTGCCGGTAAGGCCGTGGATAAAATTACGGTAGGTCAGTTTGTAAAGGTTGGAGGCAGCGCCTATGTAAATCCGATGAGAGCCTACCTGGTGTACAGGGGTGAATTGAATGGCTCCTCTGCCACCAAGTCTGCTGTCGGTTCTGGTTTCGGAACGGTACTCCCGGATGAGATCAACGTGGTTGTCCAGGATGAACAAGGCAACATTGTGGAACGGGGTGTCTTGGATACCAAGACAGGCGAGTTCCACATGGATAGCTGGTACGACCTGCAAGGCCGTAAGCTGAACGGACAGCCCAAGGTTCAGGGAACCTACTACCGCAACGGTAAGAGGGTTATCGTAAAGTAGGACCGTATGAAAAAGCCGTACCAAGTCCCGACAATAAAATTTGTATATTTGGGTCTGCCTAATCGAAATCTTTTGTCGGATGATGAAGAAAAAGAATTGCCGGATGTAATCGGCGTGATTCAGGGATCTCCGGTCCCTTAATGGAGAAAAGATGGAAATGAAAAAGAAAGAGTATCTCGCGCCGGAATTGACTGTGGTGGAGATGGATCCGCAGGCTTCGTTGCTTGATGCCAGCGAATATAATGATGGCCCCTTGAGTCTCGTGCCTACGTCTAACGACCATCTGGCCTAGGCGGGATTTATTTTTTTGTAGTATCGGTAGTGGCTTTTTCCACGGTTTTGATGGCGGCTTCTTTTGCCGCCTTTTTCGCGTTCTCGACAGCCTTTTCTGCTTCTTTTTCGGCGGCTTCCTTGGCGGCATCTACGGCGGAGTCCGCCATTTCGGTGGCTTTCTTTTCGGCCATGTCGATGATATCTACCTCTTCAGAGGAGATTCCCATAGTCTCTAGGCTCCACCTATAGGCACTGTACGAAAGGGCGTTGTTGCGGGCGTCCCTGAGTCCGCCCGAGGCGGGAATCAGGTGGATGATGGTCAGGAACAGGAAACAGAGTATTAGGGCTTTTACAACGCCGAGCCCTGCACCGAGAAGTCTGTTCACGCCGCTGATGGCGGAATCCTTGACGATGTTGTGCAGAAAATGCCCGATGAACGAGAAAAGCAAGAAGGGAACCAGGAATCCGACGCAGACGCAGATGATTTTTACGGTCAGTCCGTCAATTTCCAAGTTTGTGGCGATAAAATTCCCGATGACATCCGTGGCAAAATAGGCTCCCAGCAGGCCTGCTACCCAGGCAACCAGTTTAAAGATGCTCTTCAGAAGACCATGCCACAGCCCAAGCAGGGCGAATATCGCGATGATGACACAGCAGACAATATCAATCCAGACCATTTATAAATCTCGACTTATAGGAAATGAACAAGTATCCAGAGGGTTGCCACTACTACTGCTCCTAAGATGGCCCCTGCAATAAAGAATTTCTTAGACCTGTCGGGGACGATTTGCGGCTCTACCAGGGATTCCTTGCTGTTGAGGGTGGCAAGGACCCATTCGGCCAGGTACGGCTCCATGTGCCTGGGGTAGCCCTTCATGATTTTGGACAAGTCGTCTGCGGCGTCTGCGGCAGAGAGGTAGCGCTTTGAAGGGTTCTTGGCCAAAAGCTTGAGGATGACTTTTATCAGTGCCTTGGGAGTCCCCTTGGGGAAAGCTTCCGCCTTGATGCGGAGCTTTTGGATGCGCTTGAATGTCTTGGAGAGGTTCTCTCCGCGGAAAACGTTTTCGCCCAGGAGCATTTCGGCCCCGATGATACCCATGCTGAACAGGTCCGAAAGGGGAGTGGCGTCTTCGTTCAGGGTCTGTTCCGGACTCATGTAGGCGCCGGTTCCGATTTGGGAACCTGCAACCGTGAGCGTCAGGTCGTCTTCGTTTTCTTTTTCGGCGTGGGCGACGCCAAAGTCCAACAGGCGGATGCGACCGTCCTTGTCGATCATCAGGTTCGCGGGCTTCAGGTCCCTGTGGACAATGCCGTAGCGGTGCACCTCGCTTAAGGCTGTGAGAATCTCGTACAAGATGGAAAGTACCACCCAGAGAGGGGGTTGCTTGCAGCAGTCCAAAAGTTCCCGGAGGCTCTTGCCCTCTACGAACTCCATCGATAGTGAAAGCTGGCCGTCGCTCTCCTTCCAGAGGGCGTAAGGCTGGATGATGGCTGGGTGGTTCAGGTGGGCGAGAATTTTCGCTTCCCGCTCGAAACGCAAAATGAAATCGTCCTGGTTCAACAGGACCTGGCGCATCTGCTTGACCACCACCATGCGGTCGAGAGACGGGTCGTGGCAGAGCCACACGTTTCCCATGGCTCCGTGTCCCAGCATTTGTGTGGGCGTGTAGCCACCGATTTTCTTGGGGAGTTTAGTCTTCGCTTCGGCCATGGTCCTAAAGATAATATAAGTTTATGAGAATATGTAAAATAAGTAACGAATTATCAGTATTCAGTTCTCAGTCTTCAGTACAAAATTTGGCACCAAAGGCGCGACTATAAAAACTCACCACTCACTTCTTGTCGCTCAGGTAAATGCTTTGGTGCTTGGTTTTGGGGCTCGGGTTCGGGTAGTCCAGAATGTAGTGCAGCCCGCGGGATTCGTGCCTGCGGAGCGCCGCGATAAGGATCATCTTCGACACCTGCAGGGCGTTCTGGAATTCCAAGAAATGGATGTTCTCCGTTTCCTTGTTCTTGATGGCGGCTTGCAGGTCGGCTTCCAGTTCTTCGATGACTTTCAGCCCCTGGTTCAGACCAGCTACCGTGCGGACGATTCCGCAGTGGGTCCACATCATGTCTTGCAGAATCTTGCGGCGCTTTTTCCAGTAGGGAGCCTTCGCGAAACTGATGAACTGTTTTTTGCCCTTGGGCGGAACGGTCAGCTTGCTTTTCAGAAGACCGCTCTTCTGGATGTCATCGACGGCCCGGAGCGCAAAGACCACGCTTTCCAGCAGGGAGTTGGAGGCGAGGCGGTTTGCCCCGTGGACGCCCGTGGCGGCGACTTCGCCGCAGGCGTACAGGCCCTTGATTTCGGTACGGGACCAGGTGTCCACCAGTACGCCTCCGCACATGTAATGTGCCGCGGGCACCACGGGAATCCATTCCTTGGTGATGTCGATGCCTGCTTCCAGGCACTTGGCGTAGATGTTCGGGAAATGGCTCTTGATGTCCTTGGGCGTGCGACCGCTCAGGTCGATGTACATGTGGGGCTTGCCCAGGCGCTGCATCTCGCTGTGGATGGCCCGGGCCACGATGTCGCGGGGCGCGAGAGAATGGAGCGGGTGCACCTGGTTCATGAACTCTTCGCCCTTGTCGTTCTTCAGGATCCCGCCGAACCCTCGGACCGCTTCTGAAATCAGGAACGGCTTCTTTAGGCTGGGCGCATAAAGGCTTGTGGGGTGGAACTGCATGAACTCAATGTCTTGCAGGGCGGCTCCTGCACGGGCGGCAATGGCCATGCCGTCGCCGCAGCTGTCCGGCGGGCAGACGGTGTACTGCCAGATGCGGCCGGCGCCACCTGTAGAGAGGATGGTGGCCTTGGCGTAGATTTTTTCAATTTCGCCGGTCTTCTGGTGGATGATTTCGGCACCGATGCACTGCTTGGCCTTGCCTGTGCCCTTGCAAATCAAGTCCTTGATGTAGCAGTTTTCCAGATAGTCGATGTTCTTCTGCTTGTGGAGCTCTGCCAAAAGGGCCCGCATAATCTCCTTGCCGGTAAGGTCTGCGGCATGCAATATGCGGTGGTGGCTATGGCCACCCTCCAGGTGCAGGTCGAACTGGGTCTTGTCCGTGGGGTTCGGGGTAAAGAGCACGCCCCATTTCACCAGCTGTTTGATGGTGGCAGGCCCGCTCTTGGTGAGGATGTTCACGGGTTCTTTTTTGCAGAGACCGGCACCCGCTTCCAGGGTATCCGCGATATGGAATTCGAACTTGTCCGTCTTTTCGGTGACGGTGGCGATGCCCCCCTGGGCGTAGTTGGAGGAACCGTCGGGCTTTGCTCCCTTGGTGAGGATGACTACGGAAAGGCCCTTTTCGGCGGCATGCAGGGCGGCGGAAAGGCCCGAAATCCCTGCTCCAAGTACTAGAATGTCGTACATCTGAACTCCATGACGAAACGTCCCCGATTTTGGGGGATAGACAATAGATAGCAATTTTGGGGCTATACGGCTATATTTGTACTGTTTTTAACAGAAACCCGTGTTTTTTTGCTAAATTTTCGCCCGTCAAAATTATTTATGGAGTCATCTCTATGTTAACGTGGATTAATGAAAAGGCCAAGTGGGTCATTGTCATTTTTGCTGCCGGTATTGTCGTGGGCCTTCTGGCCATGGACCGCGTGCCCAACACGAACCAGAGCTATCCGGTAGCTATCGTGAATGACCACAAGGTCTCCTATGGTGAATTCGACACCCGCATCAAGAGAATCGTGCAGAACCAGTACCAGGGCCAACATCTCGAAGACGAACAGTATGCCCAGCTCCGTTCCGAAGTGTTCCGCTCCTTTGTGCGCCAGGTCATGATGGAAGGCATCTACGAAGACGCCGAACTGCGTGCTTCTGTGGTCGAACTCAAGAGCGAATTCAAGAACAATCCCGATGCCATCCGCGCCCGTCTGGTGCAAGAGGCCCAGAGCCGTCTGTACGCTATCCAGCAGCAGGCTACCTCCCAAGAAGACCTGATGCAGCGCTCCCAGGCCTACATCGCCTCTCTTCCCAAGTTCCTGGTGGACACCAACTTCAACAAGGCCGAATTCGACGCCTGGCTCGAGACTCCCCAGGCTTTCCAGTGGGGCGTGATGCTCCAGTTCGAAGAAGACCTGAAGAACGCCACCATTCCTTCCCGTCAACTGCAGGTGCTGGTCGGGGCTTCGGTGCACCCCACCTCTCTTGAATCCAAGTGGAACGTGGACCGCCGCATGACGGATTACGACATGGACGTGGCATACGTCAATGCAAACGACTTTGCCGTAGAAGAAGCCACTATCGACAGCGCTATGGTCAAGGGCTATTTCAACGCCCATGTAGATAGCTTCTTTGTAGAAAAGGACGAGGTCCTCTTTGACTACGTGAAGCTCCCGGTGGCCGCTACCGACGCCGATGACGAACGCATCCGCGAATACGCCATGACGCTTTACTACCAGCTTTCCGATACCTCTTCTACTGCCAACTTCGAAGACATGGCCCGCATTTCTTCCGAAGATCCGGGCAGCGCCGAAAACGGCGGCATGCTCTCCCAAGAAGCCGGTCACGGCGCCTTTGTCGAGGAATTCGAGAAGGCCGCCCTGGCTCTGGATTCCGGCGCTATTTCTGAACCGGTCAAGACCCGCTTCGGCTACCACATCATCAAGAGCTACGGCAAGACTACTGACTCTACCGGCGCAGTTTCCGCCAAGGTGGGCCATATCCTCTTGGTGGTGAACGCTTCTTCCGAAACTGTAGATAGCCTTGAAAACGTTCTCTCCGGAATCAAGACCGATATGGCCGCCGGCAAGTCCTTTGCCGATGCCGCCAAGGATCGTAACCTTACGGTGGAACGCTCCGAATGGGTTGGCCCCGGCGACAACATTGCCGCCCTCGGCTACCTGAAGGGACTGACTTCCTTTGCCTGGCCCAACGAAAACCTTTCTGAAGACGTGGGCGATGTCTCTCCGGTTCTCAAGAACAACCAGTGGGTTGTGGTGGCCACCAAGGCCAAGGAACTCAAGGCCGGCGAACGTGACGTGAGCGTTTACTATGACGCAATCAAGAAGAACCTGCTCAAGAAGAAGAGCGCTGCCGCTGCAGCCGCTTACCTGACCTCCATGGCCGACAAGGTGAAGGCCTGGGCTCCGGCTGATTCTGCCGCCGACTCTACGGCAGCCAATGCTCCTGCCGAAATCGAAAAGGTAAAGATTGAATCCAAGAGCGCTTCTGTGGAAGGATTTATTCCGGGCTTCGGCTATGCCAACCCGAATGTGGCCAAGGTGCTCAAGAACCAGAAAGAAGGCGAATGGGGCCCTGTGGTGGAAACCGACAACGGTGCCGTGATGATTAAGGTCAAGTCCAAGAAGGCTGTGGACCAGGCCGCTCTCGAAACCGCCATCAAGGACGACAAGGACAATGCCGCCCGCTTCACTTCTATGACGGCCTTCAGCCAGTATGTGGGTGACTTGGAAAAGGCAACGCCTGTGGTGAACAATCTGGACCTGTTCTACAAGGACTAGTTGTACAGCGTTGTTAAGCCCGAACAAATTTTGCCACCTGCAGATGCGGGTGGCTTTTTCTTTGTGCCGCTTTTTTTCGGAAAAAAGAAAACCGACACACCTTTGTGATGCATCGGTTTTTTTATACCCCCAAGCGGACTCGAACCGCTGTTGCGGGAATGAGAATCCCGAGTCCTGGGCCACTAGACGATGGGGGCGAGCGAACCAAATATATAAAAATCCGCCCAGATTTAAAGGCTCCGGGCGGAATCTTTTTGAGATTTTTTAGAAAGTCCTGCTAGACCATGGCGGCGCTGAAATCCGCCTTGGTGCAGAGGGTTTCCTTTCCTTCGGCATCAACGGTATAGAGCTCGCCGCTGTACTTGAAAATGCCGTGGCGGGCCATGACCAGCTTGGCCTTCAAAACGATTTCGGCAGGGGGGATTACCGGTGCACGGAATCGGCAGTTTTCTACGCCCATAAAGGCGGGACGCTTGCCCGTGGTTTCCGCTTCGCGGCCGATCATGGTCAAGAGCGTTGCCGCCTGGGCCATAGATTCAATCTGGATGACGCCGGGGAGCACGGGGTTTCCGGGGAAATGCCCCTTCAGAAATCCTTCTTCGCCGGTCAGGTGCCACTTGCCTACGATTTCCATGTTCTCGACGTCGAGGCTGAGGATTTCGTCAACGAAGGCGAAGGGCGCCTTCTGCGGCAAGATATTGTGGACGGTGTCGGCCTCGTAGAGGATTCCGTCTTTGTTGGATTTAGGTAATGATTCTAGTAGGGACATTTTTTCTCCGTAATATGCGGGCGAATGGTTAAAGTTTCAGTGTGCTGAGGCGGGTGTGTTCCACCTGGTCGAACTCGTCCTGAATTTCCTTGCTGGGGGCCTTGGTCAAGAGGCTCACCACCACGATGGTCACAAAGCTCAAGACGAAGCCGGGCACCAGTTCGTAAATCTGGAAGATTTCGGCAGGGAAGCTGGAAAGGTAGAACTTCCACACGAAGGTGGTGATGCCGCCCACCAGCATGCCGGCGATGGCTGCGGGGAGGGTGGTACGTTTCCAGAAGAGGGCGAGGAGCATAATCGGGCCGAAGGTGGCGCCAAATCCACCCCAGGCGAAGCTCACCAGGCTCATGACCACGTCCAGGAAACTCTTGCCGTGCTTCACTCCGTCGGCACTGGGAGCGCCCTGCATGGCCACGATGACGGCGATAACGGTGATAAGCACCACCACGCCACGGCTCACCCACATGACTTCCTTGTTGCTTGCATTCTTGCGGAACAGGTGCTTGTAGAGGTCGTTACTGAAGGCAGAAGCGGAAACAAGCAGCTGGGAGTCGGCGGTACTCATGATGGCGGCAAGGATGGCGGCCATCAAGATGGCGGCAATGGCCGGGTGGCAGAGCGCCTGGCAGAGGATCATGAAGATGCGTTCCGGGTCGTCCACCTTGATGCCGTTCGCTTCCACGTAGTAGCGACCGAGAATGGCAATCATGATGGCGGCACCGAGACAGATGGTGACCCAGGTCATGGCGACGCGGCGGGAGAACTTGATGTCTTCGGCGTTCTTGATGCTCATGAAGCGCACCAGGATGTGCGGCATGCCGAAGTAGCCGAGGCCCCACGCGAGGCTAGAAATCAGGGCGATAAGGCCGATGGACTTGCCGGTGGTGGCGTTGGTGAACAGGCTCATCAGGTAGGGGTTCTGGGCGTTCACCGCGTCCATGGTGGAGGCAAATCCGCCAGAGCCGCTCATGATAATCAGGGGGATGGCGACCACGGCCACAAGCATCATCATGGCCTGGATAAAGTCGGTCCAGCACACGGCAAAGAAGCCGCCCATGAAGGTGTAGCTCACCACGACTACAGCCCCAAGAATCAGGCCCGTGGTGTAGTTCATGCCGAAGATGGTGCCGAACAGTTTAGCGCTGGCCACAAATCCCGATACCGTATAGAACAGGAAGAAGGCGAGAATGAATATGGAGGCAATCACGCGGATGATGCCCTTGTTGTCGCGGAAGCGGTTAGAGAAAAAGTCGGGGAGAGTGATGGAATCGCCGCAGAAGTGGCTGTACTTGCGGAGGCGCTTGCCTACGATTTTCCAGTTGAAATAAGTGCCGATGACAAGGCCGATACCGATCCAGGCTTCGGAGAACCCGCTCACGAACACGGCACCGGGGAGCCCCATCAGGAGCCAGCCGCTCATGTCGGAGGCCTGGGCGGACATGGCCACCACCCACTTGTTCATTCCACGGTTGCCCAGGTAGTAGGCGTTCAGGCTGTTGGCCTTCTTGGAAAAGTAAAAACCGATGCCGAGCATCATCAACAGGTACAGGATAAAAACGGTAATGACCATTTGAAGTCGTACTCCTTTTGTTTTCTTCAAAATTAAAAATTTTCGCCGAATTCTTTATTTATATTCTGGTCAAATTGGAAAAATGCCGATGAAATATGGTGAAATTGTCCAGGGCGAGTTCTTGGAGCGGCCGAACCGCTTTATCGCCCACGTGAAAATAGACGGCAAAAAGACGGTGGTCCACGTGAAGAACACGGGACGCTGTCGTGAACTGTTGCAGCCAGGCGTAAAAGTTTTTCTGGAAAAGTCGAAAAATCCGGAACGCAAGACGCCCTACGACCTGGTGACGGTGGAAAAGGTCACTCCCCGCGGGAAAATCCTGGTGAACATGGACAGTCAGGCTCCCAACAAGGTGGCCGCCGAATGGATTTGTTCCAGCCGGGAACGCTTTCCGGAGATTACCTTTCTAAAGCCGGAATACACCTTCGGGAATTCCCGCTTCGACTTTTACATCGAATATCGGGGAGCGGGGAAGACCAGGGCACAGAAAGCGCGGCTCCACAAGATGTTCCTGGAAGTGAAGGGTGTGACTTTGGAATACGACGGTTCTGCCTCTTTCCCAGACGCTCCGACGGAGCGGGGCGTCAAGCACCTGCGGGAACTTGCCCGCATTCTTGGGACCCGAACGTCTGCAGACGACGGAACACCTTACGAATGTGGCGTGCTGTTTCTGGTCCAGATGAAGGGCTGCCACCGCTTTGGACCCGACGAAAAAATCCATCCGGAGTTCGCGGGAGCCCTGCGGGATGCCCGAGACGCAGGTGTGGAAATTTTTGTAGTGGACTGCAAGGTGACTCCGAAGACGGTTAGCGCCGACAAGCCCGTGCCGCTAGTGCTTTAAGTTGTGTAAACGTCATGGCGTGCTACGACACGCCATCTAGGTTCCGGCTCGTGGGCCGGAATGACGCAGATTTGTACGTCATGGCGGACCTGATCCGCCATCTAGCTTTCTTTTATCGTAAATCCACGCCTGAAATTCTCGATGAGGCAGCAACTGATGCTTACGTCGGTCTCGTATTCGGGAATGTCTTCGCGCCGGACCCACATGGCTTCGGAAAGCTCCGCCTCTTGCATGTGGATGGTGTCGTCGCCATCCAGTTCGGCGGTGAACCCTGCGATAAGCGAGTCGCTGAAAGGCCACGGCTGGCTCCCGAAATAGCGGACGTTTTTCACACGAAGGCCCGCCTCTTCTAGAACCTCCCGGTGTACCGCCTGTTCCAGGCTCTCACCGATTTCCACGAATCCCGAAATCAAGAAGAGTCTTGGGTTCGGGTTGTCGATGTTGTGGGCCATCAGGAGCTTGTCACCGTTGTGCACGGCCACAATCACCACCGGCGAGATTCGCGGGTACACGACGTTCCCGCATTTGGGGCAAACCATGGAACGTTCTTTTTCGCCACGGGCCATTTCACTTCCGCAGCGGCCGCAGAACCTATTCAGGGATTCCCAGTGGGCGAGGTGGGCGGCGGTGGCTCCACCCAGGCGTTCTACGGGACTCATATTGCGGAAGGTCCGGCTGACCATGTATTCGTAACCCTCGGGAGCGTCACCGCAGGTAACACTATCATCCAAAAAAAACGCCGTCTCGTCGATACTGAAAAGGTAATGACCTTCAAAATTTTCGAGGCTCTTGCCTTCAAGTTCTAGTAGTTCGCCTACGCGGGGAATGGTGTAGGCGGTACCCTTCTTCAATAAGGTTTTTGCTCCGTCATACCGGATAACAAAATCCGTAGATTTCGGTCCACAGATTTTGAATTCGTTGTAGAGCTTGTGGGGGAGTATTTCGTGGATCATTTAATTGTCTCTTTTTGCGGAAACAATATAGTCAAAAAAAAGAACCCGCATTGGTGCTGCGGGTTTGTGGAGCTATTCGCACTGGAGTTTGTTGCCATTCCCAGAGCATCCGGGCAAGTCCTTTGCTACTCCGGGTGGAACTTTCGTTCCGCAACGTGGGTAATCGACCCATCCATTTTTATTTCCATGCTCAGCATTGTGTGCATCTTTTAGGGCTTGGCAGTCGACGTCTTGCGAAGGTGAAGATTGTGTCTGTTCATCTGGTTGCTGTTCTGGTTGCTGTTGCTGCTGTGGCTCAGGGTCGTTGCTCGCCTGTTGGGTATTGCCTGAATTTCCTTCGCATTCGTCTCCAATATTTGCGACAGTCCAGTTGTGAGTCAGTTTGGTACATTCGTCGGAATTGACGTTTGTAGCGTAGACAAGACTCCGTTCGGCCAAGATAGATACGGTAACGGCCCATGAACTGCCCAACGCGCAGTCATTGAGGCCACTTAAGCTAGTAGCAATCCAACCAATAGCAGCACTTTGATTTCCATCGTATACAATGTCCTCGTCTGCGCAGCTTTTGTATTTAAAGTAGGACGAAACACCGTTTGTTCCAGGAGCTTCGTAACCAATGTTCTTCCAACTTCCAATGACAGTTTTGTCGGCTTGGTACGCTTCTTGCAAATGTATGTAAACTCCGGCTGCCGTTGGTGCTTCGCTAGCCTTTGCCTTGGCGATCATCGCGAAAAGTTTTGGTACGCCAACGGCCGCCAACACGCCCATGATGACGATGACCACCATTATTTCGATGAGGGTGAAGCCTTTTTTCATAAAAAATCCCTTGATCCCGATGAATACGACGAATATAGTTTATTTGCGTTAGTTTGTGCTTGTTTTAAAGCGGAAAGTGCAAAAAACGACATGAAAAACTTACATTTGTAGAAAATTTGGCGTTTTTAGGCAAATTTTGCCCTTTTTTGAGAACGTTGCACCTGTCCTGGTTTTACATTACCTACATTTGGCCTAAAGTTTCCTGTGCCCTGAAAAGCCCATGCTGGCGCCCTACTGGGTGGCCCGCAAGGAGAGAACCCCGTGAAAGCCGGGGGCGGTCGCGCCGCTGTAAGGGAGGACGAAACCGGCATGAACCAATGCACGAGCTGTCGTGTGTGAAGGAACCGGGAGTAGATTGAGCCCCGAGCCAGAAGAACTGTGGGAAACGCTTTGTTGAGGAACGATGCGAACGACATCTTTCTGCAAGGCCGCATACGCTGCGGCTCTTTGGTGCTGTGCTGCCACGGGTTTTGCCGTGGCTCACGTGCCTGATGCAGCCCCGGTCCAGGACCTCGGGGTGTCCGAGGTGTCCGGTGACGACGGGTACAAGCCTACAACAAGTGCCAATTATACAGAAATTACCTCCGATGCTTGGGAGGGCAAGGCTCTGTCGGCGGCAGACCTTCTCTCGACGCTGCCCGGAATTCAGTCCTACAAGCAGGGCGGGTTAGGCAGTTTCCAGACGGTTTCTATCCGCGGGATTGCGGCCCGAAATATTCTGATTTGCGTAGATGGCGTTCCGCTGAACGATGCCAGCGGCGGGGCGGTGAACCTGGGTTCCATCGACCTGAACCAGAAGGAAAAGGTGGAGGTTTACAAGAACAACGTTCCTGCAAAATTTGGCGTGTCCGGTGTCGGCGGGGCCATCAACTTTGTGACCAAGAACGCCGTCAAGAAAGGCGGCCGGGTCCTTGCCGCCTACGGTAACCACAACACCTGGGAGGGTTCGTTCCAGGTGGCGACTCCCGTGACCGACAGCATCATGTTCGCCTCTTCTTTTGCCACGAGGCATTCCGACAACGACTACGAATATACCAACCGGAACGGTACCCAGTACAACGACGAGGACGACTACACCGCCACCCGCGAAAACGCCAAGTTTACCGATGTCTCGGGGAATGTCCAGTTCCGTATGCTTCACGGGAACGGGTATTTTTCCACCTTGTCGGCGACGGCCTCCAGGGCCGAAAGCGGTAACCCCGGCAAGGAACAGAACCAAACCAAGGTAGCGAAGTTTGTGGGGGAGTCTGCGCTAATCCGCTACGGGCTTGAATCGGTAGGCTACCTTGATGACAAGTTGTTCTTGTATGGCGCTCTTTCGGCACGGTTCGACAAGAACATGTCCAGTTCCTTCTACCCCCTGGACCACATCGGCTTTGGGAACAATGTCTTTATGGATTACGGAACGGCCACCTACAAGCTGGTTCCCGAGCTGTGGACCGAGTTTACTCCTTTGGAACATTTGACCGGAACGGCCCGCGTGGCCTACGAATGGGAACGCGCCGAAGCCCGAGGGAATTCCAAGGACTGGGCGCTGGACCGTAAGACCTTCGTTGGTTCCGGAGATTTGTATTACCAGTTTTTCAGGTACGCAGGTCTCGGCGGTGAAGGTTCCGTGCAGGCGTTGAAGGACCGCCTGGACAAGGGAGCCTTCGTGTTGCCGACGGGGACCCATACCCTGGATAAGGCGGCAGATCGGGACGCTACATTTGCGGGCCGAATTTATTCAAGGTTCGGTGCCAGCGCTTCTCCATTCATGGGGGAGGTTTCCATAGGCCGTTTTTACCAGCAGCCCGCCCTGATGGAGCTTTACGGCACATTCCCCGGCGCGGTTTCCAATCCGGAATTGAAACGGGAAAAGGCAACCAAGTTCGAGGCAACGGGCACATACAGGTTTCCGGGGAACCGCACGGCTTTTCAGGCCACCTATTTTGAGTCCCATGTGGAAGACGGAATCTATTGGCTGATGTCGGTAGAGCTGCTGCGTCCTGAAAATGTAGCCCGTTCCCTTGTCCGAGGAGTGGAGATGGAACTGAACAGCAGCCCTGCGAAATTTTTGGATGTGGTGCTTCGGGCGACTATCCAAAAGACAAGGGACCGTTCCCATTCCAACACCTATAACGGTAACAAGCTCCCCGGTGAGCCGGATCGCAGCTATTATGCAGAAGCGACCCTTCATTTGCCATTCCGTTTCGACTTTGTTTGGGCTTCGGACTGGCGAAGCGTTATGTATAGCGACCGAGCCAACAGAACGGAACAGCCGGCCGTGGCGACCCACCGTGCCTCCCTTTCGTACAATCCCTTTGATAATACCCGTTTGACTTTTAGCGTGAATAACATTACCGACGAAAAGTACCGAAATTTCTATACGCCTTTTCCCATGCCAGGAAGAGAATACAAGTTCACAATCATACAGGGGTTCTAGCCCCCTCGCTATACGGAGTTCATAGAGTTATGGCAAAGTATAGTGTAAAGCCAGAAAAGGACAAAACATGAATAAGAAACATAATGTCATTGCGAGCATGGCGAAGCAATCTCTCGCCTGCATTGCTGTGGCCAGCCTTGCTTTTGGTCTCTCCGCTTGCGGTGACGACTCCAGCTCTTCTAGCACAAGCGGCCCCATCGTTGGCGACGTGGAACTTGCCGGTGTCATTTTTGATGGCGGCGACTACCAGGTGCCCGAAGGAGAACTCCGTTGGATTGATGTGGAGGGCAACATCTCCGAAAAGAGCCTTTCGTTCTACCAGGATTCGAGAGTCGCGACCAATGGCAACGACGTGTTCGTTATGGAAGGTCTGGGCACGGATAACGTTTCCCTGGTCAAGCCCGAATTCATTGAAGAGGGTGCCAAGAAGGCTGTGGTCTGGCAGGTAAAATTTGAAAATTCCAACCCGGTGGACATGGCTTTCGATGGCGAAGAAGCCTGGGTGGCTCTCCAGAATGCCGACTCTCTCGTGAAAATCTCTACCAAGGATGGCAAGGTCGTAAAGTCCATCAAGACTGGCGAATTTGCCACAGGAGAAGAGGTTTCTCCGTATGTGACCGATGTGGAATTTGATGACGGCACGCTTTATGTGCTGATGCAGCGCTATTCTTCGGATGAAAACTTCGTTTTCACTTACCCGAAGGGCCTGGTGGCTATTTACGACGGTTCTACCGGCAAACTGCAGGACACGATTCAGCTTGTGACGAACAATCCGACAAAGTTGACCTTCTACAAAGGCGACCTTTATGTGGCCTCTCTAGGTGAATACGACGGTAAGGCCGATGACAACCGCGGCATTGAAAAGGTTGATCTCGATGCCAAGAAATCAAGCCTTGTTATTTCTGGCAAAAAGCTGGGTGCCGGTATCTACGGGTTTACCGCAGAAGATGGAATTGCCTTTGCGGCCCTCTATAAGGAATGGGGCAGCACGCCGGTTGTAAAGATCGACCTTGAAAAGGGTTCTTTCGAAGAAGTGAAGGGCATTGCCGATGCCCAGGCCACCCTTGCCTACAAGGACGAGGCTCTCTATGTGGGCGACCATACCATGGGCAAGGAAAAGATCTATGTCTATAAGGACGGCAAGCTGACCGGCTTTGAACAGCCCAAGGGTGCCCAGGTTCCTTACAGCATCGCCTTGTTCTAATTGACATATAACAATTATTTTTGAATTTAGCCTTGCGAGCAAGCCCCGCGGGGCTTTTTCTATATTTGGGGCGCTTATGGAAGACCTGAAAAAATACCTGGATTTGGCGGAACGCCTGGGCCGCGAGGCGGGGGAGCTTTGCCTTCGCCTGCAGGGCGAACTGGGCGATGTGAAGTACAAGTCTGTTAAAGATGTAGTGACCGTTGCCGACGTGGGCAGCGAGAAGCTCATTGTGGAAGGAATCCGCAAGGCGTTTCCGAGCCATTCTATCAGAACTGAAGAAATGGGCGTGGTAGAAGGCTCCGACCCGGA
The DNA here is from genome assembly GCA_017503015.1 of Fibrobacter sp. Lineage (NCBI taxonomy): Bacteria > Pseudomonadati > Fibrobacterota > Fibrobacteria > Fibrobacterales > Fibrobacteraceae > Fibrobacter > Fibrobacter sp. The sequence goes on from JAFVTX010000025.1 coordinate 26,408, forward strand.
TTTCCGCTGGATTATCGACCCGGTGGATGGCACGGTGAACTTTAGCCGGGGCATTCCCCTTTGGGGAATTTCCATTGCGCTCCATTATAAGGGTAAGCCCCTGGTGGCGGTGATAAACCTGCCTAAGCTTGGGGAGTTCTTTACGGCGACCCTCGGGGGCGGCACCTTCATGAACGGCAAGCGGGTCTGCGTGAGCAAGGAATCCAACCCGCTCCATGCCATCGTGAGCAACGGGGATTTTAACGTGGGCGTGGCGACAGAAATCAACGCCCGCAATTCCAAAAATTTTGCCCGGGAGGCCGAGGCCTTCGAGCGGGTCAAGTGCCTGGGTTCTGCGGTGGTGGAATCCTGCTTTGTGGCCTGCGGCCGCATAGACGGATTCGTGATGACCATGAGTTACCCCTGGGATATTGCCGCCGGAGCCCTGATGGTTACGGAAGCGGGTGGCATGGCCACTCATATCGACGGCACACCCATGCAGTTCGTGGACGGCGAACAGGTGCTTTTCAGCAACGGCCTGATTCACGAAACCTTGGTAAAGACGGTCTCGTAGCGTATTGTAGGACTGTATCATGAAAATCCTGTTTACCGATCTGGACGGAACCCTGCTGGACGACAACAAGGATATTTCCGCAGAAGATTTGTCCGCCATCCGCAAGATGATTGAGGCCGGCCACAAGTTCGTGATGACCACGGGGCGGCCCTTGACCAGCGTCAAGAAACTGGCCGAAAAGTACGGCTTTATGGAGGCCGGATTTTACCTGGTGAGTTTCAATGGCGGGCTCATTTACGACTGCGGGGCAAAAAAGCCCATACTGACCCGGCGAATTTCCGTTGACGACGTGAAGTTCATTATGGATGCGGCCTTTAGCTCGGGAATGCACGCTCATACCTACGCCGGAGACCTGGTGGTTTCGGAACACGAGACGGAACAGCTCAAGACCTACTGCCGCCTGATGCAGATGGACTACGTGGTTGTAGATGATATCCGGGAGTATTTTGCTGGAAAAACCGGATGCGATGCGGCTCCGACGGCACCCATAAATGTGGTGGTGAAGCCCCCTATCAAGGTGAACATCATTACGCCCTTCGGTCATTCCAGCCTGGAAAGTTTCCGTGCCGAAATGCGCAAGACCACGGCGGGAAAACTGTTTGACGTGTTCAGCAAGCCCGAAATGCTGGAATTTTCGCACCTGCAGAGCAACAAGGGCGACGCGGTGCGCTTTATGGCGGAATTTTACGGAGTCCCGATGGGGGATACCATTGCCGTAGGCGACGAAGAAAACGATTGCCCCATGATTGAGGCGGCAGGCATTGGCGTTGCTATGGCGAATGCCTCGCAAGTGGTCAAGGATGCCGCCGATTATGTGACAGAACGGGATAACAACCACTCGGGAATCGCCGAAGTCATCGAAAAGTTTGTAAAGTAGGGAGGAGGAATCTATGGAAGAAAAACAAACCTATCGTGAAGTAATGCCCGGGGAACTGCCCTGCGAAAAGCCGGATTGCGACGGCGTGATGGTTGTCGATCCGGACAACAGCTACAAACTCACCTGCGACAAATGCGGACACATAAAGGAGTGACACGAATGTGTCATCCTGAGCGGAGTGCGTAGCACGTAGTCGAAGGATCTGGATCCTTGATGATGATTACATCAAACCTGAAAATCACCTACCCCGACCTCCCCGTCGTTGATCATCGGGAAGAGTTTTTCGAATTGCTCGAAAAGCACCAGGTGGTGATTGTCAAGGCGGACACCGGTTCCGGAAAATCCACGCAGCTACCGAAGTTCTTGCTGGAATGGTATTTCTCAAAGGGCGAAGCCCGTACTCATACCTCAGAGCGCGAAGCGCGACCTCACAAACTCTTTAAAATCGGTGTCACAGAACCTCGCCGGCTGGCGGCGATTTCCATTGCGGACCGCCTGCGCGAAGAACTCAAGGACGAAACGCTCGTTTCTACGAAGATCCGCTTCTGGGAACAGGGCCAGAGTGATGCCCCCATCAAGGTGATGACCGACGGCATCCTGTTGCAAGAATTCCGCCGCGATAGGCTTTTTAGGCAATATTCGGCCATCGTGATAGACGAAGCCCATGAACGTTCGTTGAACATCGACATCCTTCTTGGCATTTTCAAGACGGTTCTGCAGGCCCGCCCCGAATTCAAGCTGATTGTGGCCTCCGCGACGCTGGATGCCAGGCTCTTCGAGGAATTTTACGACAACAGCTGCGTGCTGGAAGCCGAGGGCCGCACATTCCCTGTGGACGTAGAATACTATTTCGGTGGAGGGAATGGAGATCCCCGCCTTCGCGGGGATGACAATACGGGGCGCGACACTAGCGGCAAGGGCGATTCGGGCTTGCTTGACGAGGCACGGGATGCGATTCTGGACTTGGAAAGCCGTCACCGCGACCACCTGCTCTGTTTTTTACCGACGGAACGTGACATCCAGGATTTGGCGGGGGAACTTGCCCACGAACTGGATTCTGCGACGTTCGATATTCTCCCGCTGTACGGGCGCATGAGCCCTGATGAACAGCGTCGCATTTTCAAGCATACGGAAAAGACCCGCGTGGTGCTCGCGACGAACATCGCGGAAACTTCGCTCACGATTCCTGGAATCGCCTACGTGGTGGATACTGGTACGGCCCGCATTTCGCGGTACAACGCGCAGTCGCGCATCCAGGGCTTGCCCGTCGAGGACATCTCGAAGGCCAGTGCCCGGCAGCGCACAGGGCGTGCGGGGCGCGTAAAGCCGGGTGTCTGCATCCGCCTCTATTCTCCCGAGGATTTCGAGAAGCGCGACGAGTTTACGGAGCCGGAAATCCGGCGGAGTAATCTCGCCAACGTTGTCCTACAGTTGCGCAGTCTCGGGCTGGAGCTGGAAAATTTTCCGTTCCTGCAACCGCCACCGAATTCGGCTTTCCGAGGGGCGTACAAGACCTTGTTTGAACTGGGAGCGCTTACTGCCGATAACGCCAGCGGGCAAGTGACCAAGCTCGGCCGCGAGATGACGCGCCTCCCCATGGACGTGGCGCTCTCGGCGGTGCTCCTGCGGGCGCGGGATGCCGGCGTATTGCAGCCCGCGCTGATTGTCTGTTCGGCGCTCTCCATCCAGGACCCCCGTGTAGTGCCCAGCGAGGAGCCGGAACGCACCCGCATCCGCCAGCTGCATCGCAGGTTTGCTGGCCACAAGAGCGATTTCCTCACGTTTATATGCATGTGGAATGCCTTCTGTGCCGAATGGGATGGTAAGACCTGGAATAAACTGCGCAAGTTCTGCGACAAGAACAGCTTGCACTTTTTGCGGTGCCGCGAGTGGATTGATTTGTACGAGCAGTTCGGGCGCATCCTCGACGTGAAATTCGAGAATCGCGTATGCCCGCTGGACAGTTTCCATCGGGACAACCTGCACATCGCGCTTCTTTCGGGATTCCTGGGCGGCATTGCCCTGCGCGACTTGGAAAACGGTTGTTACCGCCTGGTGAGCGGGCGCGAGACGCACGTGTTCCCGGGCAGTGACCTTTACGGCAAGAGCGTGGAATGGCTTTTTAGCGCCGAGGTGCGTGAGACGAGCCGCATCTTCCTCAACAAGGCTGCCGAAATCAAGCCCGAATGGATTATGCAGGTGGCGGAACCTTTCTGCACGCGCCGCTGGTATGCGCCCACATGGAACCAGGAACGGGGTTTCGTGGAAGCGGTGGAGGAGGTGAGTTTTCGCGGGCTTGTGATTAGCCGCGGTCACCGCGTGGATTACGCCCGCGTGAACCCCGACGAATGTGCCGAGATTTTCTGGCGGGAGGCCGTTGTGCTTGGCCAGATGGCGCGCCCGTTCGCCTTCATGACGCACAACGAGCGCGTCGTTGAGGACTTGCATGCGCTGGAGGCCCGCAAACGCCAATTCGGGCTTGCCCCGAGCGAAGACGCCCTGGTGGATTACTACACGCGCATCGCGCATGAAGTCAATTCCATCAAGACATTGAAGGACTACATCCGCGAACACACCGACCAGTTCCTGAAATTCGATGCGAAGTATTGGCTGGAGCAGAACGATAGCGGATTTAGTGGTGTCATTGCGAACCCCGAAGGGGTGAAGCAATCTCTAAGCGACTTTTGGGGCAAGGGTGGAAAGAACGTCATTCCGGGTAGAGCCTGCCCCGGACTCGATCCGGGGACACGGAATCTAGATGGCGGATCACGGTCCGCCATGACGGATGGTAAGAGCCGCGCCGACCTCGTACCCACACTCGGCGGTTCTCTCGAACGTTTCCGCATTGAGGGCCTGGACGGTTCTAGCCGCATGGTGTCGGGCGAACTGGTGTTCGATGCGACTCGTGACTGTGACGGCATTACGCTGGACTTGCCTTGCGACATGCTCCCGCAGGTGACGCCTGCGTCTCTTGCGCTTTCAATCCATCAATGGCGGGAATGGATGGCTCAGTCCGTCATCCGTGAATTGCCCAAGAATGCGAAAAAGCAGCTGGAAAATCGCCGCACCTTTATTGATGACGGCTTCTGCGACAAATTGAAGGCGAACCCGCACAAGGCTCCGCTTTTGCTCCTGTACGAAGTCTTCTCCGATATGAAACAGCTGGATTGCGATGTTCCGACGGTTACTCCTGAAAAGGAGAATCACCTGCGCTTGCATGTAAGGGTGGCTCAACATTCCTTCGATATCAATCCGGAGTGGGGGAGTTTCCGGCTTTTTGCGGCGGTGCGCCCTGTGGTAGAATCCAGCGGAATCGATTTTTCTTTGGACGGTATGCGTTTTGGCTGGCGACTCGGGGAATCCGCGCTCATGACCCCGCAGGAATCCGCCTTCTGGCAGTCCTTCCGCAAGCGGGTGGATAAATTTTCTTCCAAAAACGAAAAAATTACATTGCTTGTTTCGCGATTGGAGATGGGTTCATTTTTCGAACCTCGCGCCTCGAACCTCGAGCCTCTTTCGAACTGGCTCGTCAAATCCCTCGTCGCCGACCATCTGGACCCAGCCCGTTGCGTTCTTTTTACAGGTCTTGAATATTCCCGCGGCAAGAAACTTCACGATTTCAAGAATTTGGCAGCCAACACCCGGAGCGAAGACGAAGAGACCCGCATGGCACTTGCCCGCGCCACCTACGAGTCCGCCTTGCTTGGGGCAGAACCCTTCGTGAAACTCTGGGACATTTTGCGGGAATTCTCGGTAGCTATGCGTCAAGGGGGCGACCATGCCCGCGATGCGCTGGCCGCGTTAAAGGCAAAACACAAGTCTATCGGAAAAATTCTGGCCCTCTATTCCCTAAATTCTGTAGAAAGGACGCTTTTCGAAAGGATTTCCGCCCTTTCACAGGCGCTCGTCGATGAGTTCAAATTTGAGGGTGATAACTGCCTTGCCCTTGGGGCGCTCAATGACCCCCTCAACCTCTCTGTTCGGGAACTTCGCGAAATGTTCCGACCTTTCCTCAAGGCCCGCTATATCAAGGATCACGAACTCAAGAAAGTCCGTGAAATCCTTTCCAAGATGGAACGGATGCAACCGGACGATGCCGAATATCCCACGCTATACCTGCAGGCACGAGCCATGCTCGAGGACTTCGAAATACTTAAGTTCAAGCGCAAGGGAGACGACTCCGAAGAGGTTATCGAAGATGACGCCCTCGCTAAGCTGAAAAAGAGCTTTGGTCGCCTGAAATAGGGCGTGCTGAAAAAACGCACATATAAAAAAACGCCACCGGATTTCTCCGATGGCGTTTGTGTGTCTATTGAGCAACAGGGGGGTTAGTATATAAACAACATCTCGCGATACTTGGGCAGGGGCCACTTCTCGTCGGGGATAACCTTTTCGAGCTTGTCCACCTGCACGCGGAGATCCGCCATCGCTTCGAGGATGTTCTCGTGCTTTTCGCCCAGGGCCTTTTCCATGCGCTCGATTGCAGAGGCGAGGGCCTTGTAGCCTTCTCCCAGTTCCTGAGCGTAGGAATCCACCGCGGCAAATCCCTGTTCCTTGGCCATGGCGTTGGTCTTGAGGGCCGTACTGTAGGCGCAGAGCACCTGCGGCAAGATAACGTTCTTCGCGATGTCGTCGGAAATCTTGCCTTCGATGTGGATCTTCTTGTGGTATTCTTCCAGGTTCACTTCGTAACGGGATTCCAGTTCGCGCTTGTTGAACACGCCGTACTTTTCGAAGAGGGCGATGTTTTCGGCTTTGTTCAGGGCCTGCAGCGCTTCCATGGTGGTGCGGGTGTTGGGGAGGCCGCGCTTGGCCGCTTCTTCCACCCATTCGTCGGTGTAGCCGTTACCGTTGAAGATAACGCGCTTGTGTTCCTTCACGATCTTCTGCAGCAAGGACTGCAGTTCTTCGTGGAACTTGTCGGCCGGAACCTTTTCGAGCTTGTCGGCGATGATGTCGAATGCTTCGGCAACAATCGTGTTCAAGATGACGTTGGGTTCGGAGCAGCTCTGGCTGGAGCCCGGAGCGCGGAATTCGAACTTGTTGCCGGTGAAGGCGAAGGGCGATGTACGGTTACGGTCGGTCGCGTCGCGGGGGAGAGGCGGCAGCGTGTCGCTCCCGAGCTTCAGGGCGCCTGCCTGCTTGCTGGACTTCGGGTCACCCTTTTCGAGCTGGTCGATTACGTCGGCAAGCTGGTCGCCCAGGTACATGGAGATGATTGCCGGAGGCGCTTCGTTGGCACCGAGACGGTGGTCGTTGCCTGCGCCCGAAACTGCCATGCGGAGCAAGTCGGCGTGAGTATCGACGGCGTAAATCACCGCGCAGAGCGTAGTGAGGAAGATGGCGTTCTGGTGCGGGTCCTTGCCCGGGTTCAAGAGGTTCGTCTTGCCGTAGTTCACCGACCAGTTGTTATGCTTGCCGGAACCGTTGATGCCAGCAAACGGCTTTTCGTGCAGCAGGCACACGAGGCCATGACGGTCGGCGACCTGGCGGAGCACTTCCATAATCTGCATGTTGTGGTCGCAGGCGAGGTTCACTTCCTCGAACATCGGGGCAAGTTCGAACTGTGCGGGGGCGACTTCGTTGTGGCGGGTCTTTGCTGGAATGCCAAGTTTCCAGAGTTCCTTTTCCACATCATTCATGAAGTTCAAGATGCGGGCGGGAATGCTACCAAAGTAATGGTCTTCCATCTGCTGGTGCTTTGCCGGAGCTGCACCGAACAGCGTACGGCCGGCCTGGTAGAGGTCCGGGCGCTGCAGGTAGAAACGCTTGTCGATGAGGAAGTATTCCTGTTCGGCTCCGAGGGTGACGGTGACCTTCTGCTGGGCAACGCCGAACATGCCCATGAGGCGGTCGGCGGACTTCTGCAGGGCCTGAATGGAGCGGAGCAGCGGAGTCTTCTTGTCCAAGGCTTCGCCGGTGTAGCTACAGAATGCAGTCGGAATGCAGAGCGTGGCGCCGTTACCGTGACGTTTGATGAATGCGGGGGAGGTGGGGTCCCAGGCGGTGTAGCCACGGGCTTCGAAGGTGGAACGCAGGCCGCCGCTCGGGAAAGAGGACGCGTCCGGTTCTCCCACGATCAGGTTCTTGCCGCTGAAGGCCATGATGGCCTTGCCGTTTTCGGGTTCCAGGAAGGAGTCGTGCTTTTCGGCGGTAGAACCGGTGAGCGGCTGGAACCAGTGCGTGAAGTGGGTGGCACCCCGGTCGATGGCCCACTTCTTCATGGCATGTGCGACTTCGTTTGCGATGCTCGCGTCAAGGGGTGCGCCCTCGTCGATGGTGGCGAACAGTTTCTTGCAGATATCCTTGGGCAGATAGGCGCGCATGGCCTCCGCGTTAAAGACGTCCTCGCCGTAAAAGTCGAGACTTGCGGGTGCGGCGGGCATGTTTGCGCCCGCGGCTTCGCTTGCGATTTCCTTGATGGCTTTCAGCCTGTATTCGTTGCTCATGGCAATCTCCTAGTGTGAATTTTGTTTTCGCTGCCATGAAAGCAAAAATTATGCCAAAATGTGTTAAATCGTAATGCTCTGCTAAAAAAGCAAAAAAATGGGAATAACTGTACTTACATGAAATGGTTGTTTTTCGTAAATTGAAAAAGAAATCAATGTTTTACAAGAGTTGTAAATTTTGTTTATCCACTAAATCAAAGTATTCTATTTCAACATTTTTTTTGATAAAGTAGTTTTCATGTTTGAAAATTTTCATGGATAATTGTTTCAACTATTTCTCTCTAGATTCTTGGACTTCGATACTATTATATATTGATACAAAGCGTGTCTCTGAAAATGCGTCACAATCGTTGTTTTGCACTACAAGGTTTTTGCTCGAGAGGTTGATGAATCCTTAATTTTTGTGTGTGAATAAAATTGCAAAATTCGCTCACCTCATATAATCCTTTTGTAGATGTCGGTGCATGCATGAAGTTTGTAAAGAATTGGAAAATTCTTTGCTAGTTTGTGTGTAGTGTAAAACATGCTTTCTTTGGGGCATCAAAAAAATGAGAACTATAAATGACTAGTTCAGCGCTCTTACTGCGATGACATAAATCATTTACCCAATGGCTGTAATAAGCCGTTTCGGTTTCGTTCTATTGAGGATGTAGCTATTAAGCTTTAATCACCGTATCCTTGGCAAGAACCACGATGCCGGAGTCGGTCACGTGGAACAACTTTTTGTCTCGTTCCAGGTCATAGCCGATCTGGAATCCGGCTGGAATATGCAGGCCCTTCTCGATGATGGCACGGCGCACCTTAGCGCCCGGGCCGATGGTCACGTTCGGGAATAGGATAGCCTCCTCTACCAGGGCATCTTTCTGGATGGTGACTCCTGGACTGAGAATGCTCTTGACCACGGTGCCGCCGCCGATGATACAGCCCGAAGACACGATGGAATCGATGGCCGCCCCCTGGTGGGCGTTGCCTTCGCCGGCAAAGAACCTTGCGGGAGGCTGGTTCCAGTTGTAGGTGCGGATAGGCCAGTAGTTGTTGTATAGGTCGAAGGGTGGGTTTTCGGAGCACAGGTCCATGTTGGCCTCGAAGAAGGCGTCAAGGGTTCCCACGTCGCGCCAGTAGCCCTTGGTAGAGGCCTGTTCGCCACGGACGATGTTGGTGTTGAAATCGTACACGTAGACGGGGTAGTCCTTGTAGAGGCTCGGGATAATGTGCTTGCCGAAGTCGGTGGCGCCGCTCGCGGCACCCTTCATGAGTTCCCGGACCAGGAACTTGCTGGTAAAGATGTAGTTGCCCATGCTGGCGAGGCAGTAGCCGGGGTTGCCGGGCATTTCTTTCGGGTTCTTGGGCTTTTCCTCGAAACCGATCATTCGGTTGTCCGCATCCACCTCGATGATGCCGAATTCAGAAGCTTCGGACACGGGCACCGGGATAGCTGCAATGGTCAAAAGGGCGGCGCGACTCAGGTGGAAATCGATCATCTGGTTGATGTCCATCTTGTAGATGTGGTCGCCTCCGAAGATGGCCACCAGGTCGGGGCGCTCGTCGGTAATCAGGTTGATGTTCTGGAAAATGGCATCGGCGGTGCCACGGTACCAGTCGTCGCCGGTACGCATCTGGGCGGGCACCAGGTCCACATACTGGTCTAGGCTCGCGTTCAGGTTCCAGGCGGCGGAAATGTGCTTGTTCAGGGAATCGCTCTTGAACTGGGTCAGCACCTTGATCTTGAAAATGCCGGAGTTGATGAAGTTGTTCAGCACGAAGTCGATGATACGGTAAGTTCCCCCGAAGTGGACGGCGGGTTTTGCCCGGTCCCGGGTGAGGGGTTGAAGACGGCTACCTTGACCGCCGGCCATGATCATGCAAAGGATGTTTTTTTGATGCTCTCTAGAGTAGGACCAGTTCATATTTCCTCGGAAAAATGCTTATTTGCTTGTACACCACTAATTTACCTTATTTTTTAGAAAAAAACACAAAAAAAGGAAAAAAGCACCTTTTTTTAGGAGGTTGGACCTTTTGCCGGGGTTTGTTTTTTGTAAATTTATCCCCGTTCGAAATTATCGAAACTTAACGTTAAACCAAACAGGAGCTCTATATGAGTCTGACTCTCAACGACATCAAGCACAGCAAGATCAAGGCTTGGGTTGAAGAATGCATCGCAATGTGCGAACCGGACAACGTGGTTGTTGTTGACGGTTCCAAGGAAGAATATGACGCCCTCATGCAGAAGTGTGTCAAGGCTGGCCTTGCCACTCCGCTCAAGAAGAAGGAAAACTGCTTCTTGTTCCGTTCTCTGCCGTCTGACGTGGCCCGTGTCGAATCCCGTACGTTCATCTCTTCCGTGAAGGAAGAAGACGCCGGTCCGACCAACCACTGGATCGACCCCAAGGAACTTAAGGAAACCATGAAGGGCCTCTACAAGGGTTGTATGCACGGCCGTACCATGTACGTGATTCCGTTCTGCATGGGTCCCCTCGGTTCCCCGATTTCCAAGAACGGTATCGAACTGACCGACTCCGAATACGTCGTGCTCAACATGGACATCATGACTCGCGCCGGCAAGAAGGTCCTCGACATTTTCAATGCCGACCAGAACGCTGAATTCGTGCCCTGCCTCCACTCCGTGGGTAAGCCGCTCAACAACGGCGAAACCGACGGCGGTATCTGGCCCTGCGCTGACGTCGAACACAAGTACATCACCCAGTTCCCGGAAGAACGCCTCATCTGGTCGTACGGTTCGGGCTACGGTGGAAACGCCCTCCTCGGCAAGAAGTGCTTTGCTCTCCGTATCGCTACCGTTCTCGCTCGCGACGAAGGCTGGCTCGCCGAACACATGCTCATCCTCAAGCTCACCAACCCGAAGGGCGAAGTCAAGTACGTGACTGGCGCCTTCCCGTCTGCTTGCGGTAAGACGAACCTCGCCATGCTTATCCCCACAATCCCGGGCTGGAAGGTTGAAACCATCGGTGACGACATTGCATGGATGAAGTTTGGCAAGGATGGCCGTCTCTACGCTATCAACCCGGAAGCCGGCTTCTTCGGCGTTGCTCCGGGCACCTCTGCAGAATCCAACAAGAACGCTCTTATCTCTGCCGAAAAGAACACCATCTACACCAACTGCGCCCTCACTGAAGACGGCGACGTCTGGTGGGAAGGCATCGGCTACCCGGCCAAGGGCAAGCTCGTTGACTGGAAGGGTCAGACCCGCGACGCTCTCCCCAAGGACAAGGCTCCCAAGGGCGAAGAAATGGCTCACCCCAACGCTCGCTTCACCGCTCCTGCCAACCAGTGCCCCTGCATTGCCAAGGAATGGGAAGATCCTGCCGGCGTGCCTATCTCTGCAATCCTCTTCGGTGGCCGTCGTCCGTCCACCATTCCTCTGGTCCACCAGTCCCTGAGCTGGAACCACGGCGTGTTCCTCGGCTCCATCGTGGGTTCTGAAATCACCGCTGCTTCCACCATCAACGCTGCTGAAGTCGGTAAGATCCGTCGCGACCCGTTCGCCATCCTCCCGTTCTGCGGCTACAACATGGGCGACTACTTCAAGCACTGGATTGAAATCGGCAAGAAGTCTACCGAAGACAAGCTTCCGAAGATCTTCTACGTGAACTGGTTCCGCAAGGATGCCAACAACGAGAAACTCCCGGGTGGCTTTATGTGGCCGGGTTACGGCGACAACAGCCGCGTGCTCGCTTGGATCTTCGACCGTTGCGACGGTGTCGATAACGCCAAGGAAACTCCGATCGGTTACATGCCGAAGGACGGCGCCATCAATACTGAAGGCCTCGCTGACTACTACAAGGAAACTCTCCCGGAAATCACGAAGGTTGACGTGGAAGGCTGGAAGAAGGAACTCGCCGACGTTAAGGAAAACCACTATCCGAAGTTCGGCAAGCACCTCCCGAAGGAACTCTCTGAAATCATCGACATGATCCAGGATCGTTTGAATAAGGCATAATAAGGCGAGTAAAGCGGGAACAAACTCGTTTGTTCCCATTTCCGAGCCGATATGCCTGCGCTCGTAGAGCGCAACGCTTAATCAACCTTATCTTTCCTAACGGAAATCCTTTAAAATCCCTGCTGCCAGCGATGGTGGCGGGGATTTTATTAAAGGGGGCTTTGTAAGCCCACTTTTTATGTTACGAAAGGTGTAATAACTGCTCGTGTTTTTACAAAAAATGAAATTTATTCCTTTTCTAAAACCGCCTTCGATTTTCCATTCTTTACATTTTCTTTCCGCTTTTTCAATAATTGGCGGGTTGTGCTGAGATTTGGCACGGTTTTTGCAAAGTCCTTTCGCAAAAATAGGAATAATGCGCGGATTTGAAAATGATTCGCAAATTTAGGAAAGGACGAGTATGAACGCTCAAGCTCTTTACGACCCGATGAACGAACACGACGCCTGCGGTGTCGGCCTGGTCGCCAATATTAATAACGTCGCCTCGCACCAGATTGTGCTGCAGGGCATTACCGTTTTGAAGAGGCTCATGCACCGCGGTGCAGCAGGTGGAGACCCGGAAACCGGCGACGGTGCGGGTCTCTTACTTTCTATGCCCCACAAGTTTTTCCGCAAGTTGCACCCGGAATTGCCTGCCCGCTATGGTGTGGCGATGTTCTTTGTGGAGAATACGCTTGCGGCGGATGCCTTTGACGCGAAGATCAAGGAGATTGCCGCTGCCGAGAGCATGCCAGTGCTGAACTTCCGCGAGGTGCCGGTGAATGCCGACAAGATCGGCCGCACTGCCCGCGAGACGTTGCCGCATATCCGCCAGGTGTTCTTTGACGGGACGGCGTTTGAAAATGACGGCACGTTTGATATTAAGTTGTATGTGGTACGTCGCCTAATGGAAAAGGCCTGCAAGGGCTTGTACGTTTGCAGCTGCAGCCGCCGTAGCATCGTGTACAAGGGCCTGCTTCTGGCGAGCCAGATTGAAGGCTTCTACAAGGACTTGAACGATCTCGATTTCGAGAGCCCGATTGCCCTTGTTCACCAGCGTTATTCTACGAATACTTTCCCGACTTGGCCGCTGGCGCACCCGTTCCGCTACCTCGCTCACAACGGCGAAATCAATACTCTGCGCGGAAACCTCAACAGCCTGCGTGCCCGCGAACCGCATCTGAAGAGCGAGATTATCGGCGACGATTTGCAGAAACTTTTGCCGCTTGTTCCGGCGGGGCAGAGCGATTCGGCTAGCCTTGACAACATGTTTGAGCTCCTCGTCGCTGCGGGTCGTAGCCTTCCGCATGCGATGATGATGCTCATGCCTCAGGCCTGGGGCAAAAAACATTACCTGGGTCGCGACGTGCGTGGGTTCTTCGAATATGAATCCATGCTCATGGAGCCGTGGGATGGCCCGGCCGCCGTGGCGTTCAGCGATGGCGTAAATGCGGGTGCGATTCTCGACCGCAACGGCCTTCGTCCGGCACGTTACACTCTGTGTAAAGACGGTCTTTTCGTGATGGCCTCCGAGACGGGCGTGCTCGACCTCCGCGATGACGAGGTGGAAGAAAAGGGCCGCCTCAAGCCCGGCGAAATCATTTATTTGGATTTGGAAAATCACCGCATCTTGAAGAATGCGGAAATGAAAGCGCAGGTGGCCCGTGCCAAACCTTACCGCCGCTGGGTTGCCGAGAACAAGATGAGCGTCCGCGGGCTCTTCAGCGAAATCAACCCGTCCGACGTGCCCGACGACATTCTGGTGCAGCAGAAGCGTTTTGGCTATTCCGCCGAAGACCTGAGCATCATTTTGCAGCCCATGGCGAAGAACGGTGCAGAGCCGATTGGCTCCATGGGTAACGATGCCGCGCTGGCTGTACTTTCGGACAAGCCGCAACCGCTGTTCAACTACTTCAAGCAACTGTTCGCTCAGGTGACTAACCCGCCGATTGACCCGATTCGCGAAGAGCTGGTGATGAGCCTTACGACATACATCGGGAACCACGGCAACATTCTGGAAGAAACTCCGGAACAGGCTCACCTGATTAAGATTCCGCGCCCGATTGTGACGGAAGATGAAATCCGCCGCTTTGAAAATATCGGCGACAAGGCGTTCAAGGCGAAGGTGCTCAAGATGCAGTTCCCGCTGGGCGGTGACGGTTCCGTGCTGGAGGCTGCCTTGCAGAACTTGGCCGGCGATGCCGTGCGTGCGGTGCAGGACAGCTACGATATCATCGTGCTTTCGGACAAGAACATTGACTGGGGCTACGTGCCTATGCCTTCGCTTTTGGCGACGGCTTGCGTGAACCGTGCCCTGGTGGAAGCGGGTGTTCGCCCCGAAATCGGTTTGATCGTGCAGAGCGGTGAAGTGCGCGAAGTGATGCACTTTGCGTTGCTTCTCGGTTACGGTGCCACGGTCATCAACCCGTATCTCGCTTTCGAGAGCATTACCAACATGTGCCACAACGGCGACCTGGATGTGGATCCGGTGACGGCTGCTGCAAATTATGTAAAGGCTGTCGATAAGGGCCTGCTGAAGATTATGTCAAAGATGGGTATTTCTACCCTCCGCAGCTACCGCAGCGCCCAGATTTTTGAAGCCGTGGGCCTGAACCACGAACTCATCGAGAAGTTCCTGCCAGGTACGGCAAGCCGCATCGAAGGTATCGGCCTCGAAGAAATTGCCCGCGAAGTGGGCGAGCGTCAGAAGATTGCGTTTGCCGATGCAAGCAAGGTTCTGCAGTCGGGCGGCCAGTATGCGTTCCGCAAGGAAGGCGAGAAGCACCTGTGGACTCCGCAGTCGCTTGCCGCATTCCGCCAGGCGGTGCAGGGTGGCGACTATGAGAAGTTCAAGGTCTACAGCAAGCTGATTAACGACCAGTCCGAACGTCAGGCGACTTTGCGCGGGCTCTTCAAGTTCAAGGCTGCAACGCCGATTGATATTGGCGAAGTTGAATCTCGCGAATCTATCGTGAAGCATTTTGTGGCTGGTGCCATGAGCCTGGGTTCCTTGAGCCCCGAAGCCCACGAGACTATTGCCATTGCCATGAACCGCATTGGTGCCATGAGCAACTGCGGCGAAGGTGGCGAGGACCCTGACCGCGATACTCCGGCCGCAAACGGTGATATCCGCAGTTCTGCGATTCGCCAGGTTGCCTCGGGCCGATTTGGCGTGACCATCGACTACCTGCGTCATGCAAAGGATTTGCAGATCAAGATGGCCCAGGGCGCAAAGCCCGGCGAAGGTGGCCAGCTGCCAGCCCATAAAGTGAACGAGTTCGTGGCACGTATCCGCCATTCTATCCCGAACGTGTCTCTGATTTCTCCGCCGCCGCATCACGATATTTACTCCATCGAAGACCTGGCGCAGTTGATTTATGACCTGCGCAACGCCAACCCGAAGGCCCGCGTTTCCGTGAAACTCGTGTCTGAAGTGGGCGTGGGTACAATTGCCGCGGGTGTCGCTAAAGCTCATGCCGACGTGGTACTGATTTCCGGTCACGATGGCGGTACGGGTGCATCTCCGCTTACCTCCATCAAGCATGCAGGCCTCCCGTGGGAACTCGGTATTGCCGAAGCGGAACAGACGCTGGTGCTGAACGATTTGCGCGGACGCATCAAGCTCCAGGTGGATGGCCAGCTCAAGACAGGCCGTGACGTGGTGGTGGCTGCCCTCCTCGGTGCCGAAGAATTCGGCTTTGCTACGAACCTTCTGGTAAGTCTCGGTTGCGTGATGGACCGCAAGTGCCATACGAACCAGTGCCCCATGGGTATCGCTACGCAGGATCCTGAATACCGCAAGCGTTTTGCGGGCAAGCCCGAATATGTGGAAAACTTCCTCTACTTTATTGCCGACGAAGTCCGCGAAATCCTTGCAAGCCTTGGCCTGCGTTCCCTGGCAGAGGCCTGCGGCCGTAGCGACTTGCTGGAACGGGACGAAGCTATTGCCTTCTACAAGGCGCACAACCTGGACTTCTCCAAGATTTTCAAGACCGTGGGTGGCGGCATCAAGTCCTTCGACAAGAACTTTGTGAAAGAAGAACTGGTGAACTTCGACCGTCGCGAACTGTTGCCTTTCGTGTTCAATACCCTCAAGAATGGCGAGTCCGTGGAACTTTGCACCATAGTGCACAATACCGACCGCACCGTGGGTACGGAACTTTCCGGCGAGGTGGATGAACGCTTTGGCGTGAAGGGCCTCCCCGAAGATACCATCAAGATTCACCTGCAGGGTGTCGCGGGCCAGAGCTTCGGTGCATTCCTCGCTCCGGGTATCACCCTCGATTTGCAGGGCGAAGCCAACGACTTTATGGGCAAGGGCCTTTCGGGCGGTAAGATTATCGTGCGCCCGCCTAGCAATGCAAGCTTCAAGGCCGAAGACAACGTGATTGCGGGTAACGTCATCGGTTATGGCGGAACTTCGGGCAAGATTTTCATCAACGGTCTCGCGGGCGAACGCTTCGGTATCCGTAACTCGGGTATGCTTTTGGTCAGCGAAGGCGTGGGTGACCACGGCTGCGAATACATGACAGGCGGTCGCGTGGTTGTGCTCGGTCGCGTGGGCGTGAACTTCGCCGCGGGTATGACAGGCGGTTTTGCCTACGTCTACGATGAGACGGGGCATTTTGACCTGAGCTGCAACGTGGATTCCGCCGACCTAGAAAGTGTGCTTCCGGGCACGGAGAGCGAAAGCGAACTGCTCGGCATCATCAATCAGCACGTTGAGGCGACGGGTAGCGAGAAGGGCAAGCGCATTCTGGAAAACTGGAACAGCGAACGCCCGAAGTTCGTGAAGATTTTCCCGGTGGATTACAGGAACGCTTTGGCGAAGAAGGGGAGGGCATAATGCAGCAAAAAAACCGAATCGCAGACATCTACCGCCCTGTCGAAGAGCGTGTCAAGGACAACAACGAAGTCGAACGCAAACTCACTTCGATAGAAATCATCGGCCAGGCGGAACGCTGCCACACCTGTGGAATCCCGTTCTGCCATGGTGCGGGTTGCCCCCTCGGAAACCTCGTTCCCGAATTCAATGCGGCGATTGCTGCCGGGAATGCGGAACGCGCCTACGATATCATCAGCAAGACGGCGTTCTTCCCGGAGTTTACGGGCCGCGTTTGTCCCGCGCTCTGCGAATCCGCCTGTACCGGCAACGTGCATAACGACCCGGTGATGGTACGCCAGATCGAGAAGTTCATCATCGAGACC
The DNA here is from genome assembly GCA_017503015.1 of Fibrobacter sp. Classification (NCBI taxonomy): domain Bacteria; kingdom Pseudomonadati; phylum Fibrobacterota; class Fibrobacteria; order Fibrobacterales; family Fibrobacteraceae; genus Fibrobacter; species Fibrobacter sp. Next base: position 43,432 of record JAFVTX010000025.1, read on the forward strand.
GCCTTTGAGGAAGGTCGCGTGGTGTTGCCGACGGCTGAGCCCAACGGAAAGTCTGCCGCCGTCATCGGCTCCGGTCCTTCGGGGCTGTTTGCTGCTGAGGCGTTGCGACGCAAGGGCTATGCCGTCACGGTTTTCGAGAAGCATGCGAAGGCGGGAGGCCTGCTGCGTTACGGCATTCCGAACTGGAAGCTCGACAAGTCCATTATCGATCGGCGTATCGCCTTGCTTGAAGCAGCCGGAATCAAGTTTATCTACAATACCGAAATAGGGAAGGACATTGCGGCAGAATACGTCCACAAGAATTTTGACGAGGTGTTCATCGCCATCGGTACGCCGAACGCCCGCGACTTGAAAATCCCGGGCCGTGAAGCCGAAGGTATTTTCCTCGCTCTCGATTTTTTGCACGGTGCTGAAATGCCGGGCGAAAAGAATCCCGAAAAGTTCAGTGCCAAGGGCCGCAAGGTGTTGGTGATTGGCGGTGGCGATACGGGTAACGACTGCGTGGGCAAGGCCATCCGTGAAGGCTGCGAAAGCGTGCTCCAGGTTGAATTCATGCCCAAGCCGCCCGAGGAGCGTTCTCCGTCCACTCCGTGGCCGGATTGGCCGTATATGCTGCGCACGAGCTACGCCCAGCACGAAGGCGGTGAGCGTCGCTGGAACGTATCTTCCAAGCAGTTCATTGTGAAGGACGGTCGCGTGGCAGGCGTAGAAGCGGTTCGTGTGGAATGGGAAATGTCTCCGCAGGGCCGCCCGCTCAAGCCTGCTGAAGTCCCGAATTCTACCGAGGTCATCGATACCGACCTGGTGGTGCTCGCCATGGGATTCACCGGCGTGCCTGCCGAGGGAATCGTGAATGACCTGGGCCTACAACTTACCCCGCGAACAGCGATTATCCCGGATCCGTCCCGACACATCTATGCGGTGGGCGACTGCGCGAACGGTGCTTCCCTGGTGGTACGCGCCATGGCCGACGCGAAGGCGAAAGTCGCGGTTCTCAAGTAACGGCTGCTGTAAACTGCCCACGGAACTATGTTCAGATTTTACCGGTTCGCATGTGTTTCGACCGTGTTGAAGGTGGCCGATACCGCCTACAATACCGAAGAAATTATCAGGAGCGCGAAAATTGCTGCCTCTAACGGGGCGGCTTTTGTCGTTTTCCCGGAACTTTGCATTACGGGCTATACCTGCAGCGACTTGTTCCACCAGGAACTGCTTTTGCAGAACAGCACCCATGCGCTTGTGCGGATTGCGGACGCCTTAAAAGAAAGCGACGCCGTGATTGCGGTTGGCCTGCCTTTGCGCATATTCGGAAGGCTGTATAACTGCGCTGCCTTTGTGCAGCACGGGCGCGTTGTGGCGATTACGCCCAAGATTCACTTGCCGAACCAACGCGAATTCTACGAGAAACGCCATTTTTCGAGCGGGCGGGATTTACTGCGCGGGGCATGTGGCACTTCGGCAGGGAGTGCCGCTAGCATCGTGAAGTGTGCGATAGAAGGCGCAGGCGAAGTCCCTGTCACGAATTTTATTACTGTGAAGGGCGCGGGTTCCGAGGTTCGCATAGGCGTGGAACTCTGCGAGGACTTGTGGACACCGGCACCACCCAGCGGGGAACTTGCCCTTGCAGGCGCGAACGTCATCGTGAATCTCTCTGCAAGTGATGCGCTGGTAGGCAAGCGCGATTACCGCAGGAACTTGGTGATGAACCAGTCGGCGCGTTGCATGGCGGCCTACGTGTACGCCTCCGCCGGAGTACACGAATCTACAACGGACATGGTCTTCAGTGGCTACCTGATGATTGCAGAAAACGGGAGCATGCTCGCCGAAAGCAAGCCTTTCTCGCGGGAAACCGAAATCGTTTATGCTGATGTGGACGTGGAACGCCTGAATATGCAACGCCTGAGCGAAGGAAGCTTCCAGGATTTTGACAGCCGTGCTATCATTGCACGGGCGGCTACTCTTGATAACCTGCACGCATGCGAAAAGCTACAGTACCGCTATGTTTCGCCGACACCCTTTGTTCCTGGCTCGCTCGAAACTCGTGACGCTTCTTGCACCGAGATTTTCAACATACAGTGCGCGGGGCTTGCCAAGCGCCTAGAGGCGACCCGAAGCAAGCGTGCTGTAATTGGCCTGAGCGGCGGGCTTGATTCTACGCTTGCGCTTCTTGTGGTTGCGGAAACGTTCAAGCTGTTGAACCGCCCTGCAAAAGAAATACTTGCGCTCACGATGCCTGGATTCGGGACAACACATCGCACCAGGAACAATGCAGTTGAACTCGCGAAACTCCTGGGCGTGGAACTCCGCACCGTCGATATCCAAAAGGCGTGCCTCCAGCATTTTGCCGACATCGGGCACGACCCGCAAAAGCTCGATGTGACTTACGAGAACGTGCAGGCCCGCGAACGCACGCAAATCCTGATGGATATCGCGAACAGCGAAGGCGGAATCGTCATCGGAACAGGAGACCTCTCCGAAATTGCGCTCGGGTGGAGCACTTACAATGCCGATCACATGTCCATGTATGCGGTGAACTGCGATATTCCCAAGACGCTCGTGCGCCATATCGTAAGCTGGTATGCCGACCGCGCGACTCATAACCCGAATCAAACCGGCGCGGAATCTATCCCGGATCAAAAAGCCACGCATCTCGCCTCCAGCGACGAAGCCGCCCTTGCCGCAGTCCTCCGCGACATCCTCGACACGCCCGTCTCTCCGGAACTTTTGCCTGCCGATTCAAGCGGCCAGATTGCTCAAAAAACGGAAAGCATTCTCGGGGCGTACGAACTGCACGATTTTTTCCTTTACCATTTTGCGAAATACGGAGCCGCTCCCGAAAAACTCCGCTACCTCGCGAAATACGCGTTCGCAAACAGGCATACTGACGAAGAAATCGACAAGGCTCTCGCTGTTTTTATCAGGCGCTTCTTTACGCAGCAATTCAAGCGCAGCTGCATTCCCGATGGCCCGAAGGTCGGAACCATCTCGCTGTCGCCCCGTGCCGACTGGCGCATGCCCAGCGATGCGAGCTGTAGTGATTGGACTTAATAGTTTGCTTTACAAAAATTGTAAAAGAATTTGTTGAATTTACAAAAATTGTAAAAATAATACATTGGAATATTTGCTTAAATTTGCCAAAATTAGGCAGTTTTAGACATGTTTTAACATTTTGTGTAAAATTGGCACATTTTTTGCAAGTTGGCAGGCATGAGCTTAAAATTTTCAAAATGGACCGGCCTGGGTAACGATTTCGTGCTGCTGGAACCGGGAGAATCGCTGGATCTTGGCGATGGATTTGAACAGCAAGTTGTTCGGCTTTGCGACCGCCGTTTCGGTATCGGCGCCGATGGTGTTGTCCTCGTGACTCCGCTGGAGGGCGACGGCTGCACCAAGGGCGTCGACTTCGAGATGCGCATCTTTAACGCCGACGGTTCCGAGGCCGCCATGTGCGGGAACGCCACGCGGTGCGTGGCAAAGTTCATTGTCAGCCGCGGACTTGCTAAGGATGCCGGCACCAAGGTCTTTGTTCTGCATACCAAGAGCGGCCTTGTGAAGCCCTCGCTTCTGGAAGACGGTCGGGTCTGTGTGGATATGGGCCTCCCCAGGGATTTCCTCGGGAGTATCAAACTTCCCGCCGACAGTTTCGACTTTACCGCCGAGACGGTCTCCATGGGAAATCCCCATGCGGTCATTTTCGTCGATGATATCGAGAAGATCCAGCTGGAAAAGTGGGGGAGTGTCCTGGAAGTAGATAAGCAGTTCCCGGACCGCTGTAACATCGAGTTTGCGCAGGTCTTGCCTGCAGAGCAGGGGGCGCCCACCCAAATCCGCATGCGGGTTTGGGAACGAGGCTGTGGCGTCACCATGGCCTGTGGAACCGGGAGTTGCGCCACCCTCGTTGCGGCCCAGCGCACGGGCCGCGTGGGCGTCGAAGCCGACATCATTCTCGACGGCGGGACGCTCCACATCAAGCATCAAGACGGCGGCCCCGTCCTCATGACCGGCCCTGCTACTGAAGTTTTCAGAGGAGAAATTTAAAACAAGGATGTGTCATCCTGAGCGTAGGCGTGAAACGCCGAAGTCGAAGGATCTAAATCTGAAGCCTATGAATAGATTCTTCGACTACACGACTTACGGCGCTCCGCTCAGAATGACACTTTGGAAACGCGATTATGAATATACTTAACACCAATTACGATCTTCTTCCCGGCAGTTACCTCTTTTCTACCATCGCCAAAAAGATTGCCGAATACCAGGGCAAAAAGCCCGATGCCGACATCATCCGCCTGGGAATCGGCGACGTGACCACGCCGCTTGTCCCCGAAGTTATCAAGGCCATGCACAAGGCTGTTGACGAGATGGCGGAGAAGGGGACTTTCCGCGGGTACGGGCCCGAGCAGGGCTACGACTTTTTGCGTCAGGCCATTGTGGCGGGGGAGTACACCTCCCGCGGGATTGATATGGATCCGGAGGATATCTTTGTCAGCGACGGTTCCAAGTGCGATGTGGCGAACATCCAGGAACTTTTTACAGAAAATGTAAAGATAGCCATTCCGGACCCTGTCTATCCGGTCTATCTGGACTCCAACGTGATGGCCGGGCGCGCGGGCGTGTTGCAAGATGATGGACATTTTTCTAAGGTCACCTACCTGGCCTCCACCGCCGAAAACAACTTCCAGCCGGACCTGCCCAAGAATCCGGTGCAGATGATTTACCTCTGCAGCCCGAACAACCCCACGGGCACGGTGCTCAGCCGCGAGACCCTCCAGAAGTTCGTGGATTACGCCAACGAGAACGGTGCGATAATACTCTTTGACGGGGCTTACAACTGCTACATCCAGGACGAGTCGCTGCCCCATTCTATTTTCGAGATTCCGGGAGCCCGCACCTGCGCTATCGAGTTCCGCAGTTTCAGCAAGACGGCGGGCTTTACCGGCGTGCGCTGCGCCTACACGGTGATCCCTCACGAACTTTCGAAACTCCATTCCATGTGGAACCGCCGCCAGTGTACCAAGTTCAACGGCGTGAGCTACGTGACCCAGCGTGCCGCCGAGGCCATCTACAGTCCGGTCGGCTGGCGGGAGACCAAAGAAGTCATTGCGGGTTACATGCGCACGGCTGGGGTTATCCGCAAGGAACTCACCGAGGCTGGCTATACCGTGTTCGGCGGCGAGCATGCTCCCTACATCTGGTGGAAGATTGAAGGCGGCGAAAAGTCCTTCGATTTCTTTGACCGTCTGCTTGCCACCTGCGAAGTGGTGGGTACACCCGGTAGCGGTTTCGGTCCTTGCGGTGAGGGTTATTTCCGCCTGACCGCCTTCGGCGACTATGAGCGCACGAAAGTCGCACTCCAGCGAATAAAGGAAAGGCTCTGAGCTCGCCATGCTGTGCAAGGCTTTGAGCTATGAGGTCGTTCGCCTTTGGCTCACTCTGAGCAAAATTTTAACTACTCGTTTATCATACCTCAAAGTGCCGTAGGCACGACCCCACACCTCGAACCCCATTTGCTATCTTATGTCCATGCCAATTCCCATCGGTTCCGAAATTTCGGTTATTCAAAAAATCAGCGTCGCCATCATCCACGAGCGCAATGTGGAAAAGTTACTCGAGAATGTGCTTGGCATTCTTGAATCCGAGCTCGGCATGTTGCGGGGCACTTTCGCGCTCCTCTTTGGCGATACCCTCAAGATCGAGGCGTCCCGTGGGCTCGACGAATCCGAAAAACAGCGTGGATTGTACCGGATGGGCGAGGGCATTACGGGCCATGTGGCGGAGCGTGGCATCAGCCATGTGATTCCCGACCTGCGCAAGGATTCCCGCTTCTTGAACCGTACGGGGAGCCGTCATTACGAAAATCAGGTGGCCTTCATCTGTGTGCCGCTGATTCACGACGGCCAGGTCATCGGCACGCTCTCTATCGACCGCCCGGTGGATGGCGCGACGGATTTGGACCGGGACGTGGCCCTGCTGGAAATCATCGCCAACATCACGGGCGACGCCGCCAACGAATGTATCGAGCTGCACAACGAACGCGAAGCCATGCTGGAAGAGAACCGCAAGCTCCGCGACATGCTTTCTAACAATCCGGGCGATCTGGTAGGGAATTGCCGGGAGATGCAGCTGATTTACGAACAGGTACGCCAGGTGGCGCCCAGCGACGCTACGGTCCTGATCCGTGGCGGGAGCGGTACGGGTAAAGAGATGATAGCCCGTGCCATTGTGAATTTGTCTGCAAGAAAGGACAAGCCCTTTATTACCCTGAACTGTGCGGCCCTTCCGGAAAACCTGGTGGAAAGCGAACTGTTCGGTCACGAGAAGGGTGCCTTTACGGGAGCGGTGAACCGCCGTATCGGTCGCGCCGAAGCCGCCAACGGAGGCACGCTCTTTTTGGACGAAATCGGTGACCTTACCATGCAGACCCAGGTGAAACTCTTGCGGTTCTTGCAGGAGCGCACCTTCAGCAGGGTAGGCAGCAACGAGGAACTCCATTCGGACGTTCGCTTTTTGGCGGCTACCAGCCGTAACCTGGAAGAACTCATCGCCCAGGGCAAGTTCCGCGAAGACCTTTTCTACCGCCTGAATATTTTCCCCATTTCCATGCCCGACCTGGCTAAGCGCAAGTCCGACATCATCTTGCTTGCGGAGCATTTCATCGAGAAGATGAACCTGCGCTACGCGAAGAAGGTGGTGCGTCTTTCGACGACGGCCATCAACCTGCTCATGAGCTACCACTGGCCGGGCAACGTCCGCGAACTGGAAAACTGCATGGAACGGGCGGTGCTTACCGCAAGCGACGACTGCATCCACAGTTATAACCTGCCTCCATCGCTTCAAACCAGTCTCAGCACGGGGCAGTCGGGTGCTGCCAGTACGAAAATAGCCCCTCTCGACGTGATGCTGAACAACTACGAGCGTGAAATCATCACCGAGGCCATCAAGCGCAACAACGGAAATCTCTCAGCCGCAGGCCGCGACCTGGGCGTGTCTCCCCGCATGATGAACTACCGCATGAACAAGCTGGGCATCAAGTCAAAATAAAACATTGCATTTGTGCGTCACCATTTTGTTAAGCCCGCCCTGAGCGGGCTTTTTCTATATCGTCAAGGTACGACATTAAAAAAATCCCGCAGGATTTCTCCCGCGGGATAGCCTCTATTTATGGAGTATAACTTACATATTGCTGAAGATCTGGAATCCGCTGTAGGCTTCTTGACCGTGTTCGCTTTGGTCGAGACCGCGAAGTTCTTGTCTTTCAGTAACGCGCAGTCCGATAGTCTTCTTGATGACGTAGAAGATCAGGCTTGCGGCTGCGAAGCAGGGCACTGCGTAGGCAAGCACGCCAACAGCCTGCGTTCCCAGCGTGTAGTCGCCGGTCATATCGAAGATACCCACGGCGAGAGTTCCCCACACGCCGTTTACCAGGTGAACAGAGAGGGCACCGACCGGGTCGTCCAAGTGCAGGCGGTCGAACATGAACACCGCACCCACAACCAGCACGCCAGCGATAGCGCCGATAATCCAGGAGGAGAGCGGAGTTACCACGTCGGCACCGGCAGTGATAGCCACGAGACCGGCAAGGCAGCCGTTCAAGGCCATAGTGGCGTCGGGCTTCTTGGAGACAATCCAGCTGGTGAGTGTCGCGGTAATGATACCGGCAACAGCGGCGAGGTTCGTGGTCACCAAAATCCAGCTAGTAGCCTTCGGGTCGCCAGAGAGAGCGGAACCGGCGTTGAATCCCCACCAACCGAACCACAGCATGAACACGCCGATGGTGGCGAGCGGAATGTTGTGAGCCGGGATGGCATGCACCTTGCCGCCCACATACTTGCCGATACGGGGTCCAAGAATCATCACGCCTGCAAGCGCTGCCCAGCCACCCACGGAGTGCACCAGCGTAGAACCGGCCAGGTCATGGAAGCCGTGTGCACCGAGGGTAGAAAGCCAGCCGCCGCCCCATGTCCAGCTACCCACGATAGGATAGACAAAGGCAACATAGATGATGGTGAAAATGAGGAAGGAATGGAGCTTCACGCGTTCTGCTACGGCGCCCGAGACGATGGTGGCTGCGGTGGCGGCGAACATGGCCTGGAAAAGCCAGTCTGCAAACAACGTAAAGTGGCCGTTGTAGGCGGCGGTGAAGCTGTCCGGGTTAGCCCAATCGCCGATGCCAAGGCCTGCGAATCCGAGAATCCCGTTGAAGGTTCCCGGATACATGAGGCCAAAGCCCAGCAGCGCGTACATGGTGATGCCTATGGCGGGGACCGCGATGTTCTTGAACGCGACGTTCGCAGAGCACTTGGCCCGCACAAGACCCGCTTCCACGCAGGCGAATCCGAGACCCATGATGAACACCAGCATGGCGCTGATCATGATCCAGATGTTTTCTGTCATAAAGATGGCGTCGCTGACAGGTACGACTTGTGTAACTTCGTTCATTGGTAGTCCTTAAAATATGGTTTGAAAAGATGGTATAGTTGCGAGCTCTAAGTTACTAGTTACTAGTCTTTTTTGAGAGCCTCTAGTAACTAGTATCTATTAACTAGCCCGCAGGGCGTAACTGCGCCGAAGGCGCTATTTATCCAATCGCCTCCGGCCCAGTTTCTCCGGTACGGATGCGGATACACTGTTCGAGGCTGGTGACGAAAATCTTTCCGTCACCGATTTCGCCGGAGCGCGCGCCCTTGATGATGGCGTCGATACAGGGCTGCACGAATTCGTCGTTTACCGCAATCTTGAGGCAGATTTTCTTGAGCAAATTCACTTCGGTCACCACGCCGCGGAAGCGCTGGTTATAGCCCTTCTGCTGGCCGCAGCCGAGCACGTTGGTTACTGACATCTTGAAAATGTTGTTTTCGTAAAGCGCTTGCTTCACGAGATTGAGTCGTTCGGGTTGAATGTAGGCCGTAACGAGTTTCATGGCGCTTGTCCTTGTTTTCATTCCAAGGAATTTTGGAATTCGCGCCATATATGCAAAGAGCGTGCCAAAAAAGAGAAATGCGCGAAATTTCGCGAAAAACGGCGAAATCGCTGGGAAAATGAAAGAAAACCGCGCTGACTTTACGGATAATGTTTTTCGTTTATTGAATAATATCCAAAAAACGTAAAATCCCTGCCGCGCATGGACAGGGTGTAACGAATAAAGTAATCTTTTTTTTGCGGAAGAGAATTACAGCTCGTGATAGTACGGGCAGATGTTTTCGTAATGTCCGTCCTTCATTCGGAAACCTTTCGGGATGGTTCCGAGCTGGACAAATCCGAGGCGCTCGTACAGGTGCCGCGCATGCGTGTTGCTTTCGACGACGGCATTGAACTGCAAAACTCCGAAACCGTGCTTTTTAGCTTGTTCAAGACAGTCCTTTACGAGCATTTCGCCGATGTGCTTGCCCCTGGATTCCGAAGCGACTGCGTAGCTCGCATTTGAGATGTGTCCGCAACGGCCCACGTTGTTCGGGTGCAGAATGTATAGCCCGTAAATCTTGCCGTCCTCGACCGCAACGGCGCAGTAGGTCTGTGCGGCAAAGAACTGCTTGCCGGTTTCGGGCGTGAGCAAGTCCTCTTGCGGAAAGGCGATGCCTTCTTCCACCACCTCGTTCCAGATGTGGATCATTGCCGCAAGGTCCATTTCGTTGTACTGCCTGATAAGCATAGTGGGAAAGATAGAATTTTTTTTGTGAATGGCGACGTTAATGAGAAAAAAGATTACCTATGGCCAGATTTTTTTTCTGAAATCGCTTTATGAAATAGAATATCAAAAAAAAGAGGGGTTTTGTAAATTAAAAACCTAATTGTTTATTTGTCTGTGGAAAAACATAAGTTTGGGGTGATATTGCCTAAAAAAGAAGTTGTTTTAGTAAAAAAATGTTGTAAAGAGAATTTTTTATTTATATTTCTTTTGGTATGTTGAATGAGAGTCAAACACTTGTTTCCGAACGAAAAAATTGACAGATTTTGGAGGAGCCTGTATGAATAGAAAAAGAATTATTGAATGTGCTATTGTTTTAATGGTGTTATTTCTTGCCGGTTGTGCATCTACTTATGGCTTAAAAGAAAACTGGGTTGATGACGATGACATGAAGACCATTTTAGCGGAACCAGACATAAATAAAGTAGCACCCATTCTTGGTACACCCGTTTTTACGGAATATAGAGGGGATACCGTAGAGTTTGTGTACAATTACAGGCCTCACCTTTACAAATCTGTTCGCAATGGTCGGGATTTTAAGCCCAATGATAACGATCGAGTGGATTTGTGGAGCGTTCGTACCGGGTTTGTCGGCATAATGGTTGTAAACAGCCGAGTTGTTGGCTTACGACCGAGGCCTGATTATGAGCCGGTAGCGAATGACACCAAAGTATCGCAGGGGTCCTCTTTCTGGATTATCCTACTTAGTGTCCTTGCTACAGTGGGAATTGTAACAGTACTTATCATTTCAGAATCGTAGGCGTCTATGCTGAAATTATTTCTGTTCGTTTTATTTGCGGGCTCTGTGGTGGTTGCTGCATCGGACGATGCAATATGCATCGATTTTTGCTCAAAATGTGCGGAAGGACAATCGGATTTGTGCGCTGAAATTCTTAAAACCTGCCAATGCGAAGTTTTGAGTAATGCTGAAAAACAGACTGTTGCCGAATCCGAAAATACGGCTGCAGAAAATGTTCATGGGGATTCCAATACACCGATTTTGAAGGCGACTTTTGCTCCTTCGCAAGAGAACAAACAACAGATAAATGGGCCCATCATGAACGTAAACTTCGGCAACAGGGGAGATGACAGGTATACGGCTGAACTTCAGTCTGACGGGTCGTATAAAATGAAGGACACGGACAATACGGCGGTGTGGATTGCTATTGGAAGTGCATCGTTATTGACGATCGTTTTCATCATTGTTTTGGCTTTGTGAAAAGAATTCAGAATAAATTGTGCAATTCAAAAATTTAGAATGCAAAAAAGGGCCGCGATTGCGACCCCTCTTTTTTACTTTTAAAAGGTGATGCCTTAAGCCTGGAACACTTCGGTTCCACTCAATGGAGGCAAGTCCGGGGCAAGCTCAGGGTCCTTCCCTTAATCAGTTCCTACTTCTTCACGTGCCTGTGGTACTCCTGTAAACTACAAACTTCGAATCTTCCGAAGTCGTGCTTGTCCCCTGTGAGCGAAGGCAAAGAAGCCTTGGCTGAGTTGCCGTGCGAGAGGCTGGCCTTTGGGGTCTTGTAACATCCTGAATTAAAGGCCAGCCGGTCTTCCAGGCCTTCCACGGTAGAGGTGAGGGCGGCGATGGTCGTGGTGATAGGAATGCCCGAGACGACCGCCTTGCCTCCAAAGACAAATGCGGATATCAGGACATTTGTCTCAAGCAGGATTTTCATCAAGCGGTTCGGGTCCGTCTGAAGTTGGCCATGTCAGCAAGCATCTCCTGCTCGTTCTTCCAGCCCTTGTCGTCGGCGAAAATTCCCTGAATCTGTTTCATGGTCGCTTTTGCCGCTTTTTTGCGGGATGCCGAGAGAAACCGGACATAACCCAAGGCCGAACGCAAATCTTCCTCGGTAAGCGTTTCGATGATTTCAGAAAATTCGGCAGCCATTGCAGTCATAGCAAACCTCTTTTCTTAATAAAAAAAATCAAGCTGTAAATGCAACACGGAAAAATATATCCCGTTATCTTGGGCAATCATAGCGAACATCTCCGTAATGCGTTCGCTCAGCGTTGGTATCGGTTTAATGTAGGTTGCCATACATTGTTTTTTTCCTGCATAAATATTCGTTTTTTGGGGTGCTTCTGCTCAAAAGTGGTTGGTAACACTCAAAATTCTAAAAAAAATTTAAGAACAGGTACATTGTTTGCAAATTTTATGTATATTTCTTTCGTATGAATTTGATGGGTATAAGAAAAATGGGCGAAATAGGCTTAAAAATGGCTCGTTTTATTCTGTTCCCCCCCCCGTGTAAAATTTAGTTTACAAAATGATTTTGTCAGAGACGATTTCCGAGTTGGAAACCGCCCTTTTGGCGTTTGTATTCCGTCAAGGGTATTGCGAACGCTGAAATGAGCGGTAATAACTCTTTTTAGTTCAAATTAACAGTAGGTATTTTATGGGTCTTTTTGGATTTGGCAGTAATGCTCCTAAGGTAAATGAAGGCGGCTTTATGGACGCCATCCGGTGCGACGAACCGTCGTATCTTATTTGGAAGTGGCGTCCTGCGGGGCAGGAAGCGAATACCACAAAAAAAGAGAATGCCATTCGGTATGGTTCCACCGTTCGCGTCAAAGATGGTGAAGTCGCTGTATTTGTATATAATCAAAAAGACGGAACGCAGCAGGATTTTATCGAAGGTCCGTTTGACAAGAAAATTGAAACGGCGAACTTCCCTGTACTTGCAAGTATTGTTGGCTTGGCGTTTGGCGGGGCTTCTCCTTTCCAGGCCGAAGTCTACTATATCAATCTTGCTGGCATCATCCAGATTAAGTTCGCGATTCCGTATTTTGATGTGTTTGATCCGCGTCAACCCGATTTAGGCGTTCCCGTTGCGGTCCGCGGAACGATGAGCTTTAAGATTGCGGACTATCGTGAATTTATCAAGCTGCATCGCCTTGTGAATTTTGATTTGGACGCGTTCCAAAAGCAAATTAAGGATGCTTGCGTTAAGTATGTCAAGGATACCGTTATCAATATCGTTGATAATATCCCGCTCGTTCAAATAGAAAAGAAAATAATAGCAGTGAGCGATGCCATTGAAGAACGTCTCAAGAAGCGTTTGCAGAGTGAATTCGGTGTTGTTGTTTCTTCTGTAGATATTGCTACGATTGAGGTGGACAAGACGAGTGATGCTTATGTGACCCTTAAGAGTGTTACGCAGGATATTCAGACTCAATTTACCAAAACACAGGCGAATGTGAATTTGGATACGATGAAGGCGCAGAGCGCTGTGAATATCCAGAATATGCAGGATATGCAGCGTATCAATGCCGAAAATATGGAGGAATCGCTCCGTATTCAGCGAGAAGAAGCCCAGCGTGCGCAGAAATTGCAGACTGAAGGTGCAAATTTTATGGCTCATCAGCTAAATCAGCAGACCAAGGTTGCTTTGGCTGGCACAGACGCCTTGGGACAACTCGGGGCAAATGGCGGAATGAATATGGGCGGAAACGGCGCTTTCAATCCTGGTGCAATGATGGCTAGCATGGCTGTTGGTGGTGCCGTTGGTCAGAATATGGCGGGAATGATGAATAATATGATGGGTGGAATGCAGGGTGTTCCCGGTATGACTCCCAATATGGCTCCTCCGCCCCCGCCCATGCCTCCGCAGATTCAGTTCAATGTGGTTGTCAATGGCCAGTCTGCAGGACCTTTTGATATGAATGCGTTGCAGCAGATGATTGCTGCGGGGACTTTGACCAAGGATACTCTGGTGTGGAAAGTGGGGATGCCTGCTTGGGCTGCGGCCTCAACTGTGCCGGAGCTCGCGTCTTTATTCACACCAGCTGTTCCCCCGGTACCTCCGGTTCCGGGAAATCCCGGCGTGCCGCCTGTTCCGCCTTCATTGTAGGAGAGAAGTATGAGTGACAACAGTTTCTTTTCGATGGATCGTCTTGTAGAGTTTGGTCTTGGTATGGCCGTAGCTCAGCAGATGACGAATGCCATGAATCAGACGCTTTGCCAAATGCAGACTCCGACTGCGTCGATGCCTCAAAATGTGGTGTTGAATTCGGTAAATAACGGTGTCTACTATGTTGTCTTGGATGGAAAACAGGCGGGGCCGTTTTCTCAGAGTGAACTTTCGAGGCTCATAAATGAGAAAAAAGTTACAAAGGATACTTTTGTGTGGAAGCCGGGGATGCGAGAATGGCTGACGGCAGAGAATATTCCAGATGTTCTTAAGTTGGTTGCATTAATGCCTCCAGAAATTCCGCAAATGCTAAAGTAGGAGCAAACAATGAAACCGAATTGGTTTATGATTTTACTTTCTTTGGGAATGTCCGCTCTTGCTGGATATGGTCTGTATTCCATGAATGTCGATAACGATAATGTATGGTTGATTACCATAATGGGTGGAATAACGATTTATTCTGCCCTTGTGGGTGTTTTGGGCTTTCGTTTTGAAAGGGAAGGGCATTCTGTTAATATTCGGCTAATGTCGTCGCTCTTTTTGATTGCGTTTATAGCCGATAATCTTGTCTTCTCTATTGTTGGACTCTATGTAGCTCCATACATCGTCTTGACAGGCCTGTTGTTATTCGTGTACGCAGGCGCTGTTTACAAGATGATAAACACAAAGGTTTAACTTAAAAAAGGAATCTATATGCCGTTTTGTCAAAATTGCGGAAATAAGTTGGAAGAAGGTGTCGCATTCTGTTCCATATGTGGAACGGCAACCGAATGGGCTGGCACAGCAAATAAACCTGAAGAATACGCCAAGCGTGAACAGGTGTTTGTTGGAAAGGTGAGAAAATGTCCTAATTGCGGAACAGTTTTGAATACTGATGCAGTCAGATGTCCAGATTGTGGAATGGAATTAGGAATTTCACAAATTGGAAGTGCTATTTCGGATTTCAAAAATAAAATAAGAGAATTTGATATTAAGCGAAAAAGCGATTTGCGGAATCGGTTCCTTAATGGAAGTAGCTTGAGTCTTGCGGCATACAATATGGAATTTAAAAAGCGAACTTTTTCTTCTGAAGAAGAGAAGAATAAGTTTATTGATGATTATATAGCGAATAATAAAGTTTTTTTGACGTCTGGAGATACCGATGGTGATGGGGGACTTATAAATTATAAACCTACAGCATCGGAGCAGGAATTTGCTCAGTATTTGAAGACTGTTGCGGTTCCTCATAATAAGGGTGAAATTCTAGAATTCCTATCGTTGGCAAAATCATCTCTTGCGGGGAAGTCTGTCAATAGTTATTGGTATAAACACTGGTCTGCTTTGCTGTATAGATGTGTTGATGAGGGAAAATTGTTTTATGGCGATGAACAAGGTTTTTGTGAAAGATTAGATTCTTTTGTCAAAGATGTTGTGCCTCCACAAAAAACAATGCTAGAAAATATGCAAAACCTTAATGCGAGAATTTATAGTCCTATTTGGTGGAAGAAAGTGTTTTCTTCTGGGAAATCGAGTGGGGGTGAATCAGCAGGAGGTTCTGGCGGCCTAAAAAAGATTATGAAATGGAGTGGTATTGGGTGTGGCGGCCTTTTCGTTTTAATGATTGTGATTTCTGCCATAGCAGCTGCTTTAGGTGTTAAATAAAGATGTCTAGTTCGTGTGAAAAAATAGAACTGGATTTACATAGACAATTTGCAGAAAATCAAAACAGCCACCAGAATGTATTTATGCAGCTGGTGGTTGCTTTTATTGGCATATTTGCTGGACTAGGCTATGTGTACACTCATTTGGAAACAAGTGTCGTAAAAATTACTGAAGATGCTTTACTGTTTAAACCTTTTGTTATGCATGTTTCCATAATGATAGCGGGTTTCTTATTTTGCTTGATGGCTTTAGTTGTTATACATTTCGGTTGGTCTTTCCGTCGTGATATGCTGTTGAATCGTAAAATACGTGAATTGGCTTACGGAACGGATTGTTATAATCGATTTGAAATATTTTTTAAGGATTATGGAAAAAATGTTGATGATATGCCTGGGTTTTATGAAATATTTTTCAAGGCGATTTTAGCAATGCAAGTGACATTACTTTTGTTCGCCATCTCATTTGATAGTGGCTGTTGTGTTTGTGCGACTACTCAAACTTGCTGTTCCTTAATTAACTTTTGCTTGATAATTTTGGAATTTATTATACAGGCTTCTTATTACTATAGGAAACAGGATAAAGTTAAATATCAATTTGTAAGAATGTTTCCCGAAAACGAGTAGTAATTGAATGGGTGAAAAACAGGTGCCCCACTCGGGACACCTGTTTTGTAGTTAAAGGAAATTCTGGCTCCCTTCGGCAAGCTCAGGGACCTTCCCAAATCACATCTTATTTCTTCACGTGCCTGTGGTACTCTTGGAGGCTGCAGACTTCGAATCTTCCGAAGTCGTGCTTGTCCATGAGGCCTTCCACGGTGGAGGTGAGGGCGGCGATGGTCGTGGTGATAGGAATGCCCGAGACGACTGCCTTGGAGCGCATCTGGATTTCGTCGACCATGGCTTCGGCGCCGTTTTCGGTGGTGTTCACGATCCACTGCACTTCCTTGTCGTGGATGAGGTCCAGTAGGTTCGGGCGGCCACGGGAGATGCGGAACACGGCGCGGGTCTTGATGCCTTCGTTGTAAAGCATCGTCGAGGTACCGCGGGTGGCGTACAGTTCGTATCCGAGGTTCACGAGTTGGCGAATGAGCGGCACAGCCTTCTGCTTGTCTTCGTCCTTGAGCGAGACGAAAATGTTGCCTTCGCTCGGCACCTTGTTGCCTGCAGCGAGCTGGCTCTTGAGGTAGGCAAGGCCGCGGTCGCGATCGAGGCTCATGACTTCGCCGGTGGATTTCATTTCCGGAGAAAGCGTGATGTCCACGCCCGGGAACTTGACGAACGGAAACACGGCTTCCTTGACGCTCACGTAAGGCACGTGGACTTCTTCGGTAAAGCCGATTTGTTCGAGGGTCTCGCCGAGCATGCAGCGGCTTGCGTAGCTGGCGAGCGGAACGCCGATGGACTTGGAAACGAACGGCACGGTGCGGGATGCGCGCGGGTTCACTTCGATCATGTAGAGTTCGCCATCCTTCACGGCGAGCTGCATGTTCATGAGGCCGACCACGTGGAGTTCCCTTGCAAAGTCCTTCGCATATTGGCGAACCTTGTCCTGGATTTCCTTGGAAAGCGTCATAGGCGGGATGACGCTTGCGGAGTCGCCGGAGTGAATGCCTGCGGGTTCCACGTGTTCCATGATGGCGCCCACCACGGTGTGCTTGCCGTCGCTGATGCAGTCCACGTCGAGTTCGGTAGCGTCTTCCAAGAAGCGGTCGATGAGGATGGGCTTGCCTTCGCCAATGGCGGCAGCTTCTTCTACGAACTTGCGGAGGTATTTTTCCTTATAGACAATCACCATGCCGCGGCCGCCGAGAACGAAGCTCGGGCGCACAAGCACGGGGTAGCCAATGCGGTCGACAATAGCCAAGGCTTCTTCCACGTTGTGGGTGATGCCGGATGCGGCCTGCTTGATACCGACCTTGTCGACCAGCTGCTTGAAGAAGTCGCGGTCTTCGGCGAGGTCAATGTCTTCGGGGCTTGTACCTACGACGTTTGCGCCGGCCTTCTTGAGACGCATGGCGAGGTTCAGCGGAGTCTGACCACCGAATTGCACAATCACGCCCGCGCAGTTTTCGCGTTCGTAAATGCCCATCACGTCTTCGAGCGTGAGCGGTTCAAAGTAGAGCTTGTCGGAGGTGTCGTAGTCGGTGGAAACCGTTTCGGGGTTCGAGTTCACCATGATGACTTCGTAGCCTTCGCGACGCAGCGTAAAGGCAGCGTGGCAGCAGCAGTAGTCAAATTCGATACCCTGGCCGATTCGGTTCGGACCGCCGCCGAGCACCATGATGCGTTTCTTGCCGCGGTTGCCGATAATCGTGCGGACCGGTTCGGAATTTTCGGCCCAGCAACTGTAATAATACGGCGTAATGGCTTCGAATTCGCCAGCGCAAGTGTCTACGGAGTAGTAGCTCGGCTTGAGGCCAATCTGCTTACGCACTTCCATGACGTCTTCGGGGCGCTTGTGGAACATGTAGCCAATCTGGATATCGCTAAAGCCGAATTCCTTGGCCTGGCGGAACAGCGGAATGTTCTTGGCGAGGCCGGCGAGAGACTTGGCTGCCTTGATTTCGTCTTCAAAGTAGGCGAGTTCTTCCAAGTGACGCAAGAAATAGCGGTCGATTTTGGTGTGTTCGTAAAGCTTTTCGATACTCCAACCGCGACGGAAGGCTTCGTACAGCACGAAGATGCGTTCGGCGCTCGGACGGGCGACTTCCTTGGTGAGCGTTTCGTCGTCGTATTCCTTGAACTTTTCGCACTTGGCGCAAGAACCGAATCCACCGTAACCTGTTTCGAGGGAGCGCAGCGCCTTCTGCATGGCCTGCTTGAAGTTGGTGCCGATGGCCATCGCTTCGCCCACGGATTTCATCTGGGTGCCGAGCGTAGAATCGGCCTTCGGGAACTTTTCGAACGTGAATCGCGGAACCTTCACAACAACGTAGTCGAGAGCCGGTTCAAAGCAGCTCGGGGTCGTTTGCGTAATGTCGTTGCGGAGTTCGTCGAGGGTGTAGCCTACAGCGAGGAGGGCTGCAATCTTTGCGATGGGGAAGCCCGTTGCCTTAGAGGCAAGCGCAGAAGAACGGCTCACGCGCGGGTTCATTTCGATGATGATGCGGCGACCGGTCTTGGGTTCGATGGCCCACTGCACGTTGGATCCGCCAGTTTCCACGCCGATGGCTTCCATGACCTTCAGGGAGTCGTCACGCATGGCCTGGTAGGCGCGGTCATCGAGGCTCTGGATCGGGGCGACCGTGATGGAGTCGCCGGTGTGTACGCCCATGGGGTCCAGGTTTTCGATGGAGCAGACGATAACGGCGTTGCCCTTCTTGTCGCGCATGACTTCCATTTCGAATTCTTTCCAGCCAAGCAGCGATTCTTCGATAAGGACTTCGTTGTTGAGTGATGCGTCAAGACCGCGGTTCACGATGGTCTCGAATTCTTCGGGATTGTGGGCGATACCGCCGCCCGTGCCGCCAAGGGTAAAGCCCGGACGAATAATTAGCGGCCAGCTTCCGATAGTGTGGGCGATTGCCGTCGCTTCGCTCATGGAGTGTGCCGAACCGGAACGTGGGAGGTCCAGGCCAATCTTGAGCATGGCTTCCTTGAACAGGTGGCGGTCTTCGGCGCGCTGGATGGATTCGGCCTTTGCACCGATGAGCTCCACCTGGTAGCGGTCCAAAATGCCGCGTTCATTGAGTTCCATGGCGAGGTTGAGTGCCGTCTGGCCACCGAGAGTCGGGAGCAAGGCGTCTGGGCGTTCGCGGCGGATGATTTCGTGCAGAATATCAACGTTTAGCGGCTCAATATAGGTGCGGTCGGCCATTTCGGGGACGGTCATGATGGTGGCCG